>JABJAS010000396.1 GCA_018666055.1 Halieaceae bacterium
CCTTCTTTACGGTCTGGTACGAGCTTCGTATCGGGATCACCGCCTGCTTTATCTTAACGATCAGCTTCATCACGGTGGTTTTCTATTTTCACCCCTCGACGACTAACGCGGGCCCCTACTTCCGTACCATCCCCTTGCTTCCGCAAGGCGGCGGCTTGGTCGAGGAAGTGTTTGTCAAAAATGGCGAGGCGGTTGAAGCGGGAGCGCCATTATTCAGCTTGCTCGATAGTTCTCAGGCGGCCAGTGTCAATATCGCTGAGAGTCAGCTCGGTCAAATCGCCTCTGCTTTTGTGCAAGCGCAAGCACAATTAGACGGCGCGCGGGCACAACAGGTCCAAGCCGAGAGTGCTCTGGCGCAAACAGAAAATGAACTCGCTAAAAAGCAGGCGTTGGCTTCACGAGGCCAGCAATTGGTGAGTCAGATCGAACTCGATCGCCTAGAAATTTCGCTCGGTCAGAAAAAAGGTGGCGTACAAGCCGCAAAAGCCAATGTTCTAGCAGTGGAAACGCAAATCAGCGAAGTACTGCCCGCACAGCAAAAAAGCGCCCAGAAACAACTGGAACAGGCTCAGGTAGAGCTCGATAAGACCGTCATCTATGCCGGTGTGGATGGCAAAGTGGCGCAGTTTTTTCTTCAGCGCGGCGACTACGTCAATCCGATTTTACGACCAGCCGGCGTATTGATCCCCACGACAGGACCAGAATCAGGGCAAACCTCAATAGCCGCTGGCTTTAACCAACTCTCAGCGCAAGTCATTAAGCCGGGCACGCTGGCTGAAGTGGTGTGCCTATCGAATCCGTTTACCGTGATTCCGATGATCGTCACGCGAGTGCAACCGGTCGTCGCCGCTGGGCAATTAAAGCCGGCAGACGTGCTCATTGATGCGCAGCAACGCGCGCGGCCGGGCACCTTGACCGTTGTCATGGAGCCCCTCTATGCCGGAGGCCTGGCCGACGTCATCCCAGGCAGCAAGTGCATTGCGAATGCCTACACCAGTAATCACGAACAACTGGAACGGGGCGACTTGGGCTTGGGCGAGACCGTGTTTTTGCACATGGTCGATGCTGTTGGCCTGATCCATGCCATTATTCTCAGAATGCAGGCATTGTTACTGCCCGTTCAGATGCTGGTCTTTGGTGGGCACTAAGCGGCAGCGCTTTTCATAAAGCACTCGTTCCCTGTTGGCATGGGATATCAAAAAAAGGGGGGGGGCGTCGCCCCTCCTCGAGCAGCAAAAACACCTCACCCGCGATAGCATCGTTCGGTTTGATGCGCTGTCCGCATTGACGCTAGTTCATCCTCAGTGCTGCTGAGGCGCATTGCTCTTTGGCGCATTTGTCTTAATAGCGGCGCGTCACTCAGGTCCTGGTGACGCTCAGCAGATCCGAGCACTCCGGGCGCCCGTATCGCTTAATACAGATACTGAGGCCGCTACCATGTTCACTACTTCCCCTCCAAGCGAACCCCGTCACAGCGAGGGTCGATTTGCCACTACTATGAGAAGCCTGCTGGGAATAGGTCTGTTATCCGGCCTTGTCGGGATATTGAGCGCCTGTGGTACCGCATCGCTCGATGATCATCAAATGGCGGAGCCGTCCTTTGCCCCTGAAGAATTTTTTAACGGGATACTGACGGCACATGGCGTGGTGAGAGACTATTCCGGCGCTGCGACACGCCACTTTAATGCGGATATCACTGCCTGCTGGCAAGCGGGTGTGGGTACGCTGGATGAGGCGTTTGTGTTTGATGACGGCGAGCAACAGGTCCGCGTTTGGACGCTGACGCCTGACGGAGCGCAACGCTACATTGGCACTGCGGGAGACGTTGTGGGCGAGGGCAACGCCCGTTGGCAAGGTAATGCCATGTTTCTGGATTACACGTTACGCATTGAACTCGAGGACGGTCCTATCGACGTGCACATCGACGACCGCATGTATCGCGTCAGCGAAAACGTTGTCATTAACGAATCGAAAATGCGGAAGTTCGGCGTCGGCGTTGGCGAAATACTCCTGACATTGGTGAGGCACCCTGAGCGCGAGGCGACCTGCCCCAGCACCTAGTCAGTGCCTCCCTGCCCTGCCAGAGCCATGCCAACAAGCAGACTGCCTTGCCTTGTACCAAGGCAGCGTTAGCCCGACCCCATGAGTGTCCCGCTCCTCCGCCCCTCTCTCAGCCTGCGGTGGCAGGCTCTAAGCTTTGCCCAATCATGAACAGCAAATGCTGCGTGTGTGCTCGAGTCATGGTGTCAGGCGCTGACCGCTGTTTGAGCTGATCTTGCAGCACTAACAGTTCATAGTAAGCCATCGCCTGCGCTGAACTGTCGTAAGACGATTTTTCGGCACCGGTTGCCATCGCACCCAATCGGGTCACATAGTCAGACTGAAGGTGGCGGCGGAAGCCATTGACGGTACCCTCCATATCCGCGGCAAAAATAGCCGCAGTGAGATCCTGCATCACGTCACTCAATACGTACTGGTTACCATATAGCTCGGTATCAACAATGCGCTTCAGTACCACCGGATGCAGTAAATGATCCAGCACCCGTTGCTGCCCCCTGAGGACCGCACTATGAATTTTGGCATCCTCGGTACTACCAAAG
>JABJAS010000397.1 GCA_018666055.1 Halieaceae bacterium
ACAAACAGGAACCATGGAGAAAGGCGGTTGAAGGTTTCAGTGGGGATCATGTAAGACAATACAGCGGCTGAAAGCCCCAATAACAGATAGAGGGTATGGCGCTCAGCGTGATGCCATGGATTACCGAAGTGAAAGTCACTGTATTCGATCGATGCAGAGGCGATCGCAATCAAACCAATGCTAATCAGTGCGACACTGAACCCCAGTAAGAGCGCATCGCCGCTGTATCCTTGTAGGGGCATCGCGCGACTCATGCTGCCACCTCAAGTGCCGCGACCGCTGATTGAAATTGCTCGCCCCGATCAACGTAATCGGCAAACATATCTAAACTGGCACACGCCGGCGACAACAGTACGATTTGTCCAGGCTCTGCCGCGGCAGCGGCCTGATCAACCGCGATTTTTAACGTAGGAGCTTGTGCGAGTGACACGGCATTACTGAGATGATGAGCGATATCCTGAGCCGCCTCACCGATGACGATCACACCCGCACAACGATCCGACACCGTTTGAGACAGGAGTGAAAAATCCTGACCTTTCCCCTGACCACCCAAGATCAACCAGATCTTACTGTCGCTGTTCAGCCCATTGAGCGCGGCGAGCGTTGCGCCAACATTAGTGCCCTTACTGTCATCGATAAAATAGACGCCATTTCGCTCAGCCACAAACTGACATCGATGAGGCAGCCCCCGATACCCTTTTGCCGCCTCCACCAAACGCGACAACGGGAGCTCCAGCTCGAGACCGATCGCCAATGCCACCAACACGTTCTGAATATTATGCCGTCCGGGAAGCGTTAACTCAGCACTTGCCACCAGTGGCTCCCAGCCTTTGCAAAGCCATTCTGTTCCCTGCACCACTCGACAACCAAATTCACCAAGATCAGGCTCACCCAAGCGGCACCAACTGACTCGGACCTCATCCGATACCAAAGGGACCGTCAGTGGGTCATCCCGATTTGCGATGACCCTTTTTGCTTGTCGAAAAATGCGATGCTTGGCCCGGTGGTACTCCTTCAAGGAAGGGTAGCGATCGAGGTGATCGGCGCTCACATTCAGCACTGTTGCGATCTCAAGGCCCAGCACTTCTGTGCGCTCAAGCTGAAAGCTCGATAACTCTAATACGTAGTAATCGGCGTCATCAGACAGCAAATCGAGCGCCGGTCTACCGAAATTACCGCCAACCGATGCGGAGATATCGCAGGCATTCATCATTTCGCCGAGTAGCGCCGTGACCGTCGATTTTCCGTTGGAGCCGGTAATGCCGATGACTGGCACCTGAACCGCCTCCATAAATAAATCAATATCTCCCCGTATGCGACAACCTCGAGCAGACGCTCGTGCCACTAACGGGTGATCGAGGGACACACCAGGGCTCACGATCATTTCGGTAACGTCATCGGCGAAATCAAGGTCTACCTCGCCAAAGGTGGCTAACTGCGGGTCTATTTCTGCCAGTATCGCGGGATCACTTGCCATCTCTTGACGTGTATCAAAGGCCGTAAAAGCGATCCCTTGTTGATGCCACCAACGTGCCACCGACCGGCCCGTCAGACCCAAACCGACAATCAATCGTTTTTCAGAGCTCGCAATCATTGTGTTGAGTGTTGGCATTGGCTTACCGCAACTTCAATGTGGCGAGGCCAAACAGCACCAGCATCACCGTGATAATCCAAAAACGAACAATCACGCGCGGTTCGGGCCAGCCTTTTAATTCAAAGTGGTGGTGAATTGGCGCCATACGAAACACACGCCGCCCGGTTAACTTAAAAGAGCCCACCTGAACAATCACTGAGAGCGTCTCGAGTACGAAAATGCCCCCCATGATCAAGAGTACAATCTCATGACGGGTGATCACTGCGACAACGCCAAGCGCGGCACCCAGTGCTAACGCGCCAACATCACCCATAAAAATCATTGCCGGATAAGTGTTAAACCACAGAAAACCGAGGCCCGCCCCGGCGATCGCCCCGCAAAAAACCACCAGTTCGCCAGTACCCGATAAATAGGCAATATTCAGATACTCCGCAAATTCGACATGGCCGGCAAGATAGGCGATCACACCCAAACCCGTTGCCACCATTACGGTTGGCATAATGGCTAGGCCATCTAATCCATCTGTCAAATTGACCGCGTTGCTGGACCCGACAATCACGAAATAGCTAAACGGAATGAACAACCAACCCATCGACCAGGCCACGTCTTTAAAAAACGGCACGTAAAGGGTTGTCTCTTCTGGTGTCACCGCCGTGGTGAATAGCAGTACCGTGCAAACCAACGCACCGACTGACTGCCAAAAATACTTCCAGCGAGCGGGTAGCCCTCTGGTATCTTTTCTGACCACTTTACGATAATCGTCAACCCAACCAATCGCGCCAAAAACAGCGGTGGTCGCGATGACAATCCAAACGTATCGATTGTCGAGATCTGCCCAAAGTATTGTCGACCCTAATACTGCAAGGAGTATCAGCGCCCCACCCATTGTCGGCGTGCCCGCTTTGACGAGATGAGATTCTGGCCCTTCCGAACGAATCGTCTGACCAATTTGCATATCATTCAGCCGGGTTATCACGAAGGGGCCTACCAGCATTGAGATCAGCATCGCTGAGCAGGCCGCTAAAATAGCCCTCAACGTGAGGTACTGAAAGACACCAAAACCCGGATCTAAGAACAGTAACTGCTCACTCAGCCACATCAGCATGAAGAACCTTCCTCTGGTCGGGTCAACCAGTGCACGGTTTTTTCCAGCACCGCGCCGCGGGAACCTTTCACCCAAATGATGTGTTCATCGGGGAGGTCAGGAAAAGCAGACCATAGCGCCTGCTGGTCGGAGAAATGCTGCGCACCCTGTCCAAATACTTCAGCGGCGGGCGCCGCTTCTCGCCCTACTGACATCAAACAGTCGATTCCTGCCGCTTTCGCGTAGCGCCCCACATCGCGATGTAAGTCATCGCTGGTTGATCCCAACTCCAACATCGGTCCGAGTATGAGCACGCTATAGGCTGATTCCCGCGCTAAGGTATCGATCGCGGCCATGACGGCTGCAGGGTTCGCGTTGTAACTATCGTCTACCACTCGTCCGCCAGCTCGCCCGGCTACTACCGATCCGCGGCCAATCTCGGGAACGACTTGACGGAGGCCGTCGACAGCGCTGTCCGGAGGCACTCCCAGCTCAATAGCAACCGCTAAGGCGGCGAGTGCGTTAATGACCTGCATGGCTCCAGGCAATCGCAGGCTGACTGGCAAAGCCACTGAGGGAGCGATTAAATCAAATTCCGTTCCATTCAGGCCTTGATATTGAATATTGATTGCGCGGTAATCTGCCTTTTCTGACAGCCCAAAAGTGATTTTTCTGGCGTTGCCCGCCTGCTTGATCCATTGCCCAACCCAAGGCTGATCGGCATTGATAATGGCCAGCCCCTCGCCTCCTAATCCCTCGAGAATCTCACCTTTTGTGGACGCGATTTCATCGACGCTCTCATAGTTCACAAGATGCGCCGCCGAGGCGTTTAAGCAAACCGCGACGCTTGGCTGCGCCAATTGGCACAGGTAAGCAATATCACCGGGCTGCCCTGCACCCATCTCGATGACACCAAACCGATGAGATTCATTCAGACCAGCCAGCGTCATGGGCACGCCGAGCTCGTTATTGTGATTACCCTGCGTCGCGTGAACAGCCCCCGCTCCAGCCAACGCAGCAGCAATGAGATTTTTAGTCGTCGTTTTCCCGGCGCTGCCAGTGACAGCCACCACTGATCCGAGAAAAGCCTGACGTTTCAGAAGCGCAAAGTGACCCGACGCCTTCACCACGTCAGAAACCACCAGCTGGGGCGTTATCCCCTTGACCTCTCGCTCCGTAAGAACAGCCGCCGCGCCTGCGGCGGTTGCCTGAGGTGCAAAATCATGGCCATCCGCTTGGCTGCCGGCAATCGCAGCAAATAAATCACCGGGCTGAGTCGATCGACTGTCAATGGCCAGTCCTTGAAGCGGAACAGACTCACCAATCAGCTCGCCATTGGCTCGCTGTGCTAATGCTTGTAATGCCACCGACGCCATCAGGCAGCCCGCCTTTGTGCCAAGTAATGATTGGCACACTGCACATCGGAGAAGGGTATTCGGGCG
>JABJAS010000398.1 GCA_018666055.1 Halieaceae bacterium
ATACCACCCGTTATTGCAAGGGTGGGGCACATTCGCAGCTTTACCGCACTCATGGCGATTTTCTTAAGCAGCTTTCTTTTCCTAAGCCTGGTCGATCATGGTTTTTTCTGGATCGCCATCCGCTTCGTCCTTGGAGCGGTAATGTGTGGCGCTTATACCGTCATCGAAAGTTGGGTGACCGAGCAAACCGATGCCAGTCGGCACGGTCGGATCTTGGCGATCTACACGGCTATCGTTCTGACCTCAATGGCGGTAGGTCAGTATCTGCTCGGATTAGCAGAAACGAACCCGCTTTACCCCTTCATTTTGGTCTCTTTGCTGGTCGGTTGTGCCATCGTACCCGTCAGCCTGACACGATCATTAGCGCCAGTACCGGTGCCCGCTACGCGCTTTAGCTTTTCTAAGCTCTATCGGCGCTCTCACACGGCCTTCGCTGGCGGATTAGGGTCTGGAGTGATTACCGGTAGCTTTTGGGCATTGGGCGCGATCTATGTGCTCGCGCAAACCAACGACCCGTCTTTTGTTCCTGCTTTTATCGCCGCCAATATCATCGGCGGCGCACTCGCGCAGTACCCCATAGGAATGGCGTCCGACAGAATTGACCGACGTTTCGTGCTGTCGGCGCTGTGTGCCGCTAGCGGCCTGTCGGCCTTTGGACTCCTGTATGCCGAGACACAGCAGGAATTACTGTTGGGTGCTTTTGCTTTTGGAGCAGCCGCGAACTCTCTGTACGCGATTTCCCTCGCGAAGGCGGCGGACAATTCCAAACGAGACGAGTTCGTCACACTTGGCTCGTCGGTATTGCTGCTCTGTGCACTGGGCTCCGCAGGGGGTTCACTCGTCATCGGTTGGGCTATGCGGATCATGGGTAACGAGGCTCTTTTCGGCTTGCTGGGATGCGCCAGTGTTGCCACCGGTATTTTCATTGCATTTCAGCCACCGGGGAAAACCTCAGTCGGCATCGACGATCAGAGCGCCTTTATTCCATCAACCTCTGCGATGGCACCTGCTGCCTTCGAGCAAGACCCACGTTCCGGCGATGAGCCCGAATCAACGGTCGAACCGATCGCTGAGCCAGACTTTGACCCCTCGTCCGAACTCATACTCACCGAAGCAACCGCCTAGCGCTTTCGACGATCGCTTTTTGGCAAACCGAGTGGATACCGTGGGGGGCAAGCTGCCCCAATGCCGTCTCACCGGCGCGCACAAGACCGATACAGCTATCGAAAAGCAACGTGGATACACCACCGAATTTCACTTTGCTTCTGAGCTTTTCGACCGCACAATCAGCGTAAAAATACCGTGCTATCCATGCCACTCGTCATTGCGGCTAGCTGCATGAATACCAGCACGACAACCGCCGCAGTTGGAGCAAAGCCATGACCCACCCCGCGATCACCATTGGGCCCAGAGTTCGCAAATCACCGTTTTACGATGCCACGATTAGCGCAGGCGCCAAAGCCTTTACAGTTTATAACCACATGTTCATGCCCACCAGCTACGGCGACACGGATGCCGAGTATTGGGCCATCGTAAAAGGCGTTTCTTTATGGGACGTTTCTGCAGAAAGACAGGTAGAAATCATCGGCCCAGACGCACTCGCTCTGACGCAAATTTTGACACCGAGAGATGTTGAGAAATGCCCTATTCATCGCGCACGCTATGTGGTTTTTGTCGACGAAAACGGCGGGATCATCAACGATGCAGTGCTGTACCGTCACGCAGAGAATCACTTTTGGTTATCGCCGGGTGATGGGGATGTTTTACTGTGGGCAAAAGGTATTGCCGCGCAGAGCGGACTCAATGTGACCGTCAGAGAACCCGATGCGTCGCCCTTGCAGCTACAGGGGCCGCTGGCGCCTCGCGTTGCACATAAGTTGTTTGGTGATCTCGCGATCAACATGGGTTACTACCACTTTACCCACACATCGGTCGGCGATATCCCGGTGGTATTGAGCCGCACTGGGTGGAGCGGCGAATTAGGGTACGAGATTATCCTGCTTGATCGTCACCGCGGTACGGAACTGTGGGATCGATGCATGGAGGCGGGCGCCGAGTATGACATTCAACCGGCCTGCCCCTCACTGGCACGCAGTGTCGAAGGCGGCCTGCTGTCTTATTGCAGCGATATCACGCTGCAGGACAACCCTTTTACGATTGGCATGGATAGATTGCTCGATATCGACAAGGAGCAAGACTACGTCGGCAAGAGCGCCTTACAGGCTATCGCAAAAACCGGTCCAGAGAGACGCCTTGTCGGCGCTAATTTCGGGGGCGATCCCGTTCAGCCGAATGCGCATTTTATGCCAATTAAAGTCGATGATACGATGGTGGGGCACGTCACGCGCTACGTCTATTCACCGCGCTTGGCGCACAATATTGCGTTGGTCAACGTGCCCAGTACTTTGGCCACGCCAGGAACCACTATTTGGTTAGATGCAGGGGATGGCTGGCGCGAAGCGGAGGTCACCGCATTGCCATGGATTTCCGCCGAAAAAGTCATCCCAGGCTTTTCGTGATCGCACGACTGTGGCATCACCCCCTGCGTTAAATCATCACGAATGATGAACCGCGTCGTATACTAGCGGGTAAAAATAACGATGTCAGAGCAAGGAGAGTGGTGATGTCCAAACAGCCAGTCGGTAACGATTACCCGGAGGCAACGCGCAAAGTCGATCGCAGCGTACTGGGGTTTTTCAGTATTACAGAGCGCATCTTACTGGTCATTATCAGTTTATTGACCATGTTGGCAGTGGCGCTAGAGCTGATCCATTTTGCAGAAGCAGGTCGTGTTCGACTCGCAGATCTCCTGCTGCTTTTCATCTATCTCGAAGTCATTGGTATGGTCTACGCTTATTACGCGACCCATAGTGTGCCCGTCACATTACCAGTATTAATCGCCATTACCGGTATTACCCGTCTGATTATTTTGCAAGGCAAAGAAGCCGAGCCCAGCAAGCTGCTTTTTGAGGCCGGTGCGGTGCTGCTATTGGCGCTGTCATTGGCGATTCTGAGTTGGGCCTCGCAGCGCACTTCGACCATCAATTTAGGGGAAGATCTGAGCGACTAACGCAATCGACCCCTAAAATAAACGGTGTTCGCCTCGCTCCGGGGCGGACTCACTTCCGGATAATACCCTTTGATAAAAAGCAGCAAGCGTATCCGTGCCAAACTCTGGCGTGCCGTCTTCATCGTAGCGCTGATCGTCGTGATCCCAACACAGCATTGACTCCGTCGCATAAAACTTAGCAATGCGCAGAAACTCTACCCGCTTTGCAAAACCGGGAGACACTAACGCCAGCGGCATCAGCAGCCAACGAAACCAGTCAAACATTTGCGGGGGGAGCGATAGGGTCTTCAGGGGCACGTTCGCAGCATTGCAAAGCATGACCGCTTGCGCCGCCGGTGCTATTGCAGGCCCCGGACCCCCAATAGGGCGCACCACCGTACCCTCGCGGTGTTCGTCGAGCTGGTTAACGATAAAGCGAGCTAAGTCACTATCCGAAATCGGTTTACACGCAGTCAGCTCGCCATTCCCAAACAGCAGAAAAGGCTTTCCCGCCTTGACCCGTTCAATCTGACCGACCAAGGATCTGAAGAAAGCGGTCGCACGGACGATGGTACTCGGCACCGCTGAATCATGGAGCAGGCGCTCGAACCGCAATTTTTCTCTCTGAAATGCCAGCCGTGGCCTCTGGACGCAGATTGCTGACAGTAAAACAAAGTGCCGTATGTGATGGCGCTCAGCGCAGGCAAGCAACCGTCTGTTCGCCTCATAATCGACTTTTTGCGCATCATCAGGCGCACCACTACGGCTAGCAAGACA
The DNA here is from genome assembly GCA_018666055.1 of Halieaceae bacterium. Lineage (GTDB taxonomy): Bacteria > Pseudomonadota > Gammaproteobacteria > Pseudomonadales > Halieaceae > Luminiphilus. The sequence goes on from JABJAS010000398.1 coordinate 3,827, forward strand.
CGAAATCACGGCATCGAACGCGGGTATCTGCTCGCTCCAATCAGCGTCCTCGACAACATCGGCTTCCACAACTGTCACCGCCTTTCGCAG
>JABJAS010000399.1 GCA_018666055.1 Halieaceae bacterium
ATTTCAAGGGAAAGAGAATAAATGGCAGACAACAACTCACAACCGAATGACGGCATAACGAGTACTATTACTCGACAAAAACTATCCGACCAAGTATATGAACGGCTCTGGTCAATGATTGTTTCGGGTGAATTAGCACCTGGTGATCCATTCCCATCCGAGCGTTTCCTTATGAACAAATTCGGAGTTGGGCGTCCAGCGGTACGCGAAGCGATGCAAACTCTTTCAAACAAAGGCGTTATCACAATTTCACAGGGCGAACGCAGCCGCGTGAACGAATTGAACGCCACCATTGCTGTGGCCCAAGTGGACGAGATTGCAAAACTCTTGCTTTCCTCTAAGCCCTCCAACTTAGCGCATCTCAAGCAAGTCAGAAAGATTTTAGAGACCGGCGCAGTACAACTGGCTGCACAGAACTGCACCCCAGATGATGCGACGCGCCTAAGAAGCCTTATTGAAGTACAACGCGAGAAACTGGAAAGTCACAAAGAATTCATTCTAGCTGATATCGCCTTTCACGTTGAGATTGCAGAGCTATCTCAAAACCCATTGTTGCAAGTGGTGATACGGGCAATGCTAAACTGGCTACTTGAATATTACACGCCTGTCCTGCGCTGGTCTGGGAGGGAAAACACAACACTATCAGAACATGCCAAGCTAGTTGATTATTTAGAACATCATGACTCTGCGCGGGCCGTCCGGCTAATCAGTTCGCATCTGGATCGGTCTAATCCACTCTATGTGGCAAAAGCGATATGATTACGAAAGGTCCAATCCGCATTGAGGCCGACTATCTCATCGAGACAGCGGTTGATCCGATGCAGGCTGCTGAAATCATGGCAAGCGAGCAGTCTTCGGGCACATTCCGGCCAGTTCCAGCCGAGACACCCGAGCTCAAACTACGCGCCGCGGCGCGTATCGAACAACTCGAAGCGTTGGAACCGGTCTTGACCCCCACTTTACCTGGTGCAATGCAGCCAAAAGACCAGCAGATTTGGCACCGAGCATTTGTAACACTTTCTTGGCCTCTTGATAACATTGGCCCATCCTTGCCGAACTTGATCACGACAATTGCTGGGAACTTGTTTGAGCTTCAGCCGCTTTCCGGCATTCGGCTTCTTGATTTGCGATTGCCTACTGCCTTTGCTGAGCGTTACGCAGGTCCAAAGTTTGGAATTCAGGGCACACGCGCTTTTGCAGGCGTCCCTGAGCGACCATTGATCGGAACAATCATCAAACCAAGCGTCGGTCTGTCGGCAGAAGCCACCGGAGCCCTGGTGGCTGACCTATGCGCTGGCGGAATAGATTTTATTAAAGACGATGAATTACAAGCTGATGGTCCAGCGTGCCCTTTCGAAGATCGGGTCAAGTCCACTATGCGGGCCGTGAACGCAGCAGCAGACAAAACCGGCAAAAAGGCAATGGTCGCTTTCAACCTCACTGGTGAAATCGATGAGATGCGTAGGCGGCACGACTTGGTACGTGATTGTGGAGGGACTTGTGTGATGGTTAATCTGACAGGCGTAGGCATGTCAGGCATGATCGACATTGGGCGGCACACGGAGTTGCCGATACACGCACACCGTGCAGGCTGGGGTGCACTAACCCGCGACCCCTTACTTGGGTGGTCATATCCAGCATGGTCAAAGTTGTGGCGATTGGCCGGAGCGGACCACATGCACGTGAACGGGTTCGACAACAAGTTCACTGAAAGTAACGAAAGCGTTGCAGCCTCCGTCGCATCCTTGAAAGATCCCCTGTTCGGAAACTCCCCGATGTGCGCTGTACCCGTATTTTCGTCGGGTCAGACAGTTCGTCAGGCGGCCGCAACACTAAACGCAGCAGGTTCTCCCGATGTGCTTGTGACTGCAGGAGGCGGGATTATCGCGCATCCCGATGGTGTGACTGAAGGTGTAAAGGCAATGCGACAGGCATATGATGCGGCAATGCAGGGAGTTGATGTTGAGGTATATGCCAAAGAATACCATGAACTTACAGCCGCTCTCGCTACATTTTGAAGAGGCAGATTATGGCACCGCTACTCACTTTTTATGGCGATGATTTCACTGGCTCAACTGCCGTCATGGAAGTGTTGAGTTTTGCAGGAGTGCCCACCATGGTGTTCATGGAGGCCCCCGCGCCTCACATCCTTAAACAGTACCCTGAGCTGCAGGCCATCGGCGTCGCAGGCATCGCGCGCACCAAAGGCCCCGGTTGGATGAAAGCCAATTTGCCAGGCGTGTTTACCAAACTTAAACAACTAGGCGCGCCGGTATCACATTACAAAACCTGCTCTACCTTCGACTCTTCTCCGGATATTGGTTCCATTGGCACAGCGACGGAACTCGGGGCAGCTGTTTTTGACTCTGATTGGGTGCCGCTTGTAGTCGGCGCCCCTGAGATACGGCGTTTTCAAGCCTTTGGTACGCTCTTTGCGGGCGCAGGCGCCGACATCTATCGTTTAGACCGGCATCCGGTGATGTCCCGGCATCCGATTACTCCAATGGGCGAAGCCGATTTGGGAAAGCATCTCGCAGCTCAAACTCATCTTAAGGTCGGTATCGTTGATCTGGTAGCAATGAAGGCGGGAGAAAGTGACTACGTTATCAGTCGCGCCCGGTCTGCTGGAGCAAAAATCATCGCAATCGATGTGGTGGATGACGAAACTCTTACCGAAGCTGGACGGATCATCTGTTCTGATGAGCGGACGGTCTTTACAGTCGGTTCGCAAGGTGTGGAATATGCGCTTATTGCTCAGTGGCGCGCACGTGGCATGCTGGAGGCGCAGCACACAGCCCCGGTTCTCAGTTCAGTTAATCAGATATTCGTGGTGTCAGGCTCCTGTGCGCTGACCACCGCTGATCAGATCGCGGTGGCAGAAGCGAAAGGATTTCAGATCCTCAATCTTGATGCCTCCACTGCGACGGATCAACGGCGGTTGGCAGCGGAAATTGCATTTATACAGGCAGAATGCCTGTCATTACTGTCACAAGGACATGACGTCTTGGTAACAACCGCGCGCGGCCCTGATGACCCGATGGTCGCACGGGTGGCTGAGGCCATCACGACACATAGAGCTACATCAAGCGACGTAAACGCTCGGCTGGGTACTGCCCTTGGACAACTCGTGTCTGATATCCGGCGCAAAACAAAGATGCAGCGCATCGCTATCAGTGGCGGCGATACGTCCGGGCACGCGCTAACGCAACTTGGGGCCGACGCTCTTTCAGCCGTTGCTCCGCTCGCACCAGGCGCGCCGTTGTGCCGCGTCCATACCCGTGCTGATCCGGCAATTGATGGTCTTGAAGTTACCTTGAAGGGTGGCCAAATGGGACAACCAACTTTTTTCCTCGAAGCCAAAGGCGGGCCACAAACTTGAACCGGGAAAATAGGGCGACAGTAATGCTGCGCCAACAAAAAAGGGAGTGAAAGCATGACTAAAGTTACACTGATGGGCGCAGGCGGAAAGATGGGGGTGCGTCTGGCGACAAACCTGATGGAGTCTGATCATGATGTGTTGCACGTCGAGATTGATCCCGTAGGCAAACAACGATTGAAGGATGAAACTGGAATCGATTGTGTCAACCAAAATCAAGCGCTGAGCGAGGCCGAAGCGGTTATTTTGGCAGTTCCGGACCGGTTAATTGGCAAGGTGCTGTCAGGCTTTGTCAATGAACTGAGTAGTGGGACCGCTGTCATCATGCTCGACGCCGCAGCCCCGCACGCTGAAACCTTACCAAACCGTGACGACATCACTTATTTCGTCGCTCACCCCTGCCATCCACCTCTATTCAATGATGAAACCGCGCCAGACGCAAAAAAAGACTACTTCGGGGGGATCGCGGCAAAACAGCATATCATCTGTGCACTCGCACAAGGGCCCGAAGAACACTATTTCATGTGCGAAAAGATTGCGCGGGATTTCTACCGTCCTGTTATGCGATCGCATCGTTGCACCGTTGAGCAAATGGCTATCCTAGAGCCAGCATTATCTGAGTCTGTTGGAGCGACCTTCGCCAAGGTTCTTAAGGACGCCACCGATGAAGCCGCGCGCCGCGGAGTTCCATACCAAGCTGCGGAAGACTTCCTACTCGGTCACTTGACAATTCTACTTGCGGTTGCATTCGGTGTTCAGCCGGGAGGAAAACTCTCGGAC
>JABJAS010000400.1 GCA_018666055.1 Halieaceae bacterium
CTCAGATCAAGCGAGGTGGCCAAGATCCTAAAAAATTATATGCCGCCTATCGTCGTGCGTGTGACAGTGAAGACCGGCCCACCGTGCTATTGGTCAAGACGGTCAAGGGCGACGGCATGGGGTCCGCCCTCCAGGGACGCAATACCGCCCACCAAAAGAAAGATCTATCGCGAGAGGAGCGGATCGCCTGCGCGCGTGCTTGGGGGATTCCCCTAGACGACGAAGCCATTGCCCGAGCCGATTTTTATCGGCCAGACGAGGATAGCGATGAGCTGACTTACTTGCGCACTCGCCGTGAGGCGTTAGGCGGTTATTTGCCGCGAAGAGAAGTGCCTCCGTCGACCTTGAAACCACCTGCAGAGGCCATCTTTGAAACGTTTGATGCCGGCAGTGGCGGCAGAGCATTATCGACCACTACCGCTATGGTGCGGGTCTTAACAAAGCTGTTGAAAGACCCTGAGGTGGGCAAGTTTGTCGTTCCCATCGTGCCTGATGAGGCGCGGACATTTGGAATGGATGCGCTATTCAAAGTAGCGGGCATTTACTCTCCCGATGGGCAACGATATACCCCTGTGGATGCTGAGGCGCTCAACAGTTATCGCGAAGCGATTGATGGTCAGATACTACAAGAGGGTATCTGTGAAGCCGGTGCGATTGCGTCGTTCATTGCTGCTGGCACCGCTTATGCGACGTTTGCGGTACCCACGATCCCTTTTTATATTTTTTATTCCATGTTTGGCTTTCAGCGTGTCGGCGACATGATTTGGGCTTCCGCGGATATGATGGCGCGCGGTTTTTTGTTGGGGGGTACAGCGGGTAGAACGACGCTCAACGGCGAGGGCCTGCAGCATCAAGATGGGCACTCGCCGATTCTGGCCAGCACTGTACCCTCGGTTCGAACCTATGACCCAGCATTCGCCTGGGAGTTGGCCATTCTGGTGCAGTACGGCATTAGTCGGATGTTTATCGAAGATCACGACGAATTGTTTTACCTCATGATGTACAACGAAGCACTCCCGATGCCCCCTCGACCTGAGCTCCCTGATCTCGAAGAGGGCGTCATTCGCGGTGGGTATTGTTTGGAGGCTGCTGTGGGCGAGGGGCCTCGGATTAACTTGCTCGGCTCTGGCACGATCCTGTTCGAGGTTATCGAGGCGGCGTCGCGATTGCGTCAAGAGGGATTTGCCGTCGCGGTATATAGTATTACCAGCTACATCGAACTGGCGCGCGACGCCGAGCGGGCCTCATATTCAAACGGGACCTCATGGCTCAGCCACCTTTTCAGTGAACCTAGTGTGCCGACTATTGCGGCATCGGATTACGTCCGTACCTTGCCCAGAATGATTGCAAGCTGGGTGCCGGGACCAATGGTGGCATTGGGAACGGATGGGTTTGGGATGAGCGAGCGACGTGAGGCACTGCGCGCCCACTTTCGGATCGATGCCCAGGCCATTGCAGAAGCAGCACGGTCACTGGTCAATGCCTGAGAGGATTCTTTCGCCCCGACGGAAACTCCTGATAGAGCCCTGGTTTGGGTCACTCAAATGCTCACCTGAAGGTGTTTTACACTTGTTGTTGAGAGTGCGTTGAGTTGGTGCCCGGGTGCGAGTGGCGCTACACTCGTGCCCAACGATTAATAACTCAGTGGCCTGTGTGCCGCGGGAAGAGAGGAGCATAAAATGGCTGAAACAGTGCTGATCAAAGAAGTGGCCGCGCGAGATGGACTGCAAGCACAACCTCAGCATCTCACGGTAGCGCAGCGCTTAGACCTATTGGCTGCGCTGGCAAAGACCGGCGTGCCAGAATTAGAAATTGGGTCGTTCGTTTCACCCAAGGCGATCCCGCAGATGGCGGGGACCGATGAAATTGCGGCGAATCTTCCCGAGACAACAGCGGCCTACAGCGCCTTAGTGCCGAATATGAAGGGTTACGAACTGGCGGTTCGGGCTGGGGTTCGTTGTCATGCGATTGCGATTGCAGCGACCGAAGGAATGAACCAGAACAATATTCGTAAAGGGCTTGATGACACCTTTACCATGGCCGAGGAAATA
>JABJAS010000046.1 GCA_018666055.1 Halieaceae bacterium
TCAGGAATCACTGCAAAAAGCCCTGCGCGGTTTAGAGGTGGGTTCTGCGGGGTTTGAGCCACAGATGCAGGTTGTCGATGAGGACAGTCGATCAGAGCTGGTGGATCGGCTGACTAACCCCGGAGCGGATCGCATCTGGTACGTCGCTGATGCGTTTCGCGCTGGCTTCGAACTCGAGGAAATTTACGGTTACTCAGGTATCGACCCTTGGTTCTTGGTGCAAATTGATGACATCGTTCAATGGGAGTCGCGTCTTGAGGGCGTGTCGCTTGAGGCCATCGATTATCAGATGATGTGGGCACTCAAGCGCCGCGGATTTTCGGACCAGCGCATTGCTGACATTGTGTCTGCGGAGGAGTCGGCAGTCAGAGCGCATCGCTGGTCGTTGGATATTAGGCCTGTTTATAAACGCGTTGATACCTGTGCCGCCGAGTTTTCCTCCTCTACCGCCTACATGTATTCCACCTATGAGGAAGAATGTGAGGCGGCACCAAGCGATCGAAAGAAAATTCTGGTGCTAGGGGGCGGGCCTAATCGCATCGGCCAGGGCATTGAGTTTGATTATTGCTGTGTTCATGCTGTGTTGGCGATGCGGGAAGACGGTTACGAGACGGTGATGGTTAACTGCAACCCCGAGACAGTGTCTACCGATTACGACACGTCAGACCGTCTGTACTTTGAGCCGGTGACACTCGAGGATGTCCTTGAGATCGTTGCGCTAGAGCAACCCACGGGCGTCATCGTTCAATTCGGTGGGCAGACGCCGCTCAAGTTGGCTCGCGCGCTTGAGGCGGCAGGTGTGCCGATCATCGGTACGACACCGGATCAAATCGACCGCGCTGAAGATCGAGAGCGGTTTCAAAAAATGATTGAGGGATTGTCGTTGCGGCAGCCCGCCAATACGACCGTTCGCAGTGTCGAGCAGGCGGTTAACGCGGCGTCTGCAATTGGTTACCCGTTGGTGGTCCGGCCGTCCTATGTTTTGGGCGGTCGAGCCATGGAAATCGTCTATCGTGAGGAGGATCTGCTGCGTTATATGACGGATGCAGTGCGCGTTTCTGAGGATTCACCGGTATTGCTGGACCGCTTTTTGAGTGCCGCGATTGAGGTCGATATCGACGCGGTCAGCGATGGGGAACAGGTGGTGATCGGCGCCATCATGCAGCATATCGAGCAAGCTGGGGTGCATTCGGGAGACTCTGCGTGTTCCTTACCACCCTATAGTCTGCCCGCTGACGTGCAGGAGGCTATGCGTGAGGTGGTGCGTAAAATGGCGTTGGAGCTCGGTGTATGCGGACTCATGAACGTGCAGCTCGCGTGGCAAGATGATGAAATATTTGTGATCGAGGTCAATCCTCGCGCGTCTCGCACCGTACCGTTTGTGTCGAAAGCGGTGGGCCTCTCCCTGGCGAAGGTGGCCGCGCGCTGTATGGCGGGTCAAAGCTTGGTGAGCCAGGGCGTTACCCGCGAAATTGTGCCGCCTTACTTTAGTGTCAAGGAGGCTGTGCTGCCCTTTAATAAATTTCCGGGTACCGACCCCATACTGGGCCCCGAAATGAAATCGACAGGTGAGGTGATGGGCACGGGGGATACCTTCGCTGCAGCATTTGCCCGTGCGCAGTTGGGTGCGGGTGACGATCCGCCCACCTCGGGTTTGTGTTTGATCAGTGTTCGCGATGTCGACAAGGGGGCGGCGGTAGAGGTAGCCCGGCGGCTGGTAGCGCGCGGCTTTACGCTGGCGGCAACAGGCGGGACGGCCAAGGCCCTGACCGATGCAGGGTTAGCGGTTCGGATGGTTAATAAAGTGGCAGAAGGTCGACCCCATATCGTGGATCTGATCAAAAATGATGAAGCGTCAATTATCATCAATACGACAGAAGGCCGTCGCGCTATTATTGACTCCGCCTCGATCCGAGCCAGTGCCGAACAGCACAACGTATTTTACACTACGACCTTAGCGGCGGCTGAGGCCGTGTGTATGGCGTTAGAGCAAGAGACGGATATCACGGTTCGGCGGTTACAAGACTTACATGACAGTATTCACGAGAGCAGGGTTGTATGAATCGGGTACCCATGACCGTGCAGGGCGAGCAGACCCTGCGAGATGAGCTGGAGCGACTCAAGAAGATAGATCGCCCGCGTATCATTCAAGCCATTGCAGATGCGCGTGAACATGGTGATCTAAAAGAAAATGCGGAATATCATGCTGCGCGGGAGCAGCAGAGCTTTGCCGAAGGTCGGATCCAGGAGCTTGAGCACAAGCTCTCGCATGCTCAGATTATTGATATCACGACCATACCTGCCTCAGGCAAGGTGATTTTTGGTGCGACGGTGACTTTGATCGATGTGAGCGATGACCGCAGCGTGACCTATCGCATCGTGGGCGAGGACGAAGCAGACGCTAAAGCGAATTTGATCTCAGTGAACTCGCCTATTGCGCGCGCCATGGTCGGTAAAATGGAAGGTGATGAGGTGGTCGTGAATGCGCCCGGTGGCGATGTGATCTTTGAGATCGACACGGTTGCGCACCTCTCATCGACATAACGATGGTTCTCATATAAGCGTATAGCCCTCTTTTTATGCTGAGGTCATTGCGCAGATCAGTTTCCAATACCGTTTCCCCCCTGGGAGCTTCCCGTGCACGCCTCTGTGTTGCTGATGGGGTTGAATCAGCGCGATAGTTGGGGGACACGTCACTGCAATGATGATTCCCTCTAGCGCGATGGCTGGCGGGGCTGAAGTAGCAACGCAGTCGTTAGCGGCTTCTCTGGAGATTGGATTTTCTTGGGTCGGCGGATGGATTGTGTCGGATAA
>JABJAS010000047.1 GCA_018666055.1 Halieaceae bacterium
CGATAGCGGCTCGTCTCAGGGTCATCCTGCAGTCGTAGTGTTTTATCAGCTGTGCGCTCGTAACAGGCCGCAAAGCGCTCCAATTTGTCATCGGGCACGGTAAAACCGGTATCGGGCATCGCGAGTGGTTCAAAGAGGCGCTCACGTAAGAACGCGTCAAAGGGTTGTCCGGAGATCAGCTCCACCAGATAACCACAGATATCGGTTGCGAGAGAATAGCTCCACCTTGTGCCGGGGTCATAAAGCAGCGGCACGTGAGCGAGTTTTTCAGCAAACGACGCAAGCGTATCGGTGCCAGCGCGCGAGATACCCGCGGCGGCATAAGCCGCATCGACTGGCAGCTCAAGCCCGGGTAAAAATCCGCCGTAGGTGAGACCCGCTGTATGGCAGAGCAGGTGTTGGATGGTCATGGGCGTTTTGGGAGGTCGAGTGACCATCTCTGAGCCGCTACCCTCGACCCAAACTCGGTGTTCTCGCCAAGCGGGAATGAATTTATAGACGGGATCGCTGAGCTGAAAGCGACCTTCCTCGAATAACATCATGAGTGCGATCGAGGTGATGGGTTTTGACATGGAGTAAATACGAAAGATCGTATCCTCACGCATTGGTTTGTGGCGTTCTATATCCATCTGGCCCAGCGTGCTGGAGAGTGCGGTGACCCCTCGTCTGGAAACCAAAACTCGGCACCCTGGTATCTTGCCGGGTTGCACGTACCGTGTGTCTAGGTGTTCAGCCAATTTGTCCAGCTTGGTTTGACTGAAGCCAGCGGCAAGTGGGTCGATGTGCATGAACAGTCCTTTTCTACGCGGGGGGACGCAAGTGCCATACAAGGCCTGCGATTGACGCTTTTTTGGTGCCGGTGGTGGCATGACGATTCAGCCAGATCAAGCGCGCCACCGCAATGGCGTTATACCAGCAAGTTAAGTTGAGACATCTGAGGTAGCCAATGACTCAGCATGTGAGTTCACTACTCGGGAGCGCAGGATACGATAGATATCCTGAAAGCCCTCGCCGTGTGGTTTGCGGTACTTCCGTTGTAACCAGCGTGTGTCAGGGCCATAGCGGTATTGCACAAAGTGACTGACCTCATGCGCAACAGTCGCCGCCAACGCAATTTCAGCGGGGACATTATCCCGAGAGCCAATCACCTTATCGCTCGCAAAGGCCGGATATTCCAATATGTGAGTTTGTTGCTTTCGAAAGGGCACCATATCGATAGTGACTCCTTTTGCACAGGCAGAGGAGCGATGGCCGGCTTCTTTAATCGTGACCCTGATGTTACTGCGAGCCGTTGGGTAGTCCACCGGTAATTCGTAGGCTGCCTTGGTGACTTCTCGCAGGCAGCGTTTAACCCACTTGATAACAAGCTGTTTCTCTTTTGTTGCGATGCCTGCGGCCGTTCGTATTTCCATCAAAAGGGGTTCCCACATCATTGCGATCGTCGATAAAGTCGATTCAGCTCAGGTTTTTTCTAGCCGTACGTTCCTCTCTCCCCGTAAATTATGACGCAATAAGGGGGTAAACCGGCATCATTTCTCGCTACTTTCCAATCGCGTTAAATTCGAGTCACTCTGTAACGGCTCAGGCTTGGTGGATGTCATGTGACTGAGGAGAAGATGATCAATGGTGTTCGTCGAAGGGCTGTTGTAGTCTGCGATCCCGTGGGACACGGTGGCGGCGTCTTGTGAGTGAGTCAGTTGGTGAACTTGAGAGAGCGGCCTCTCGCTGAAGCAGCGGGCAGTAACAGCGCTGCCAGTTTTATGACAGCAACTCACTAGACGACATAGACAAAAAAGGTGAAGGGATAATGGGAGAACCGTCCGGCGAATCGAATGAGCAATTGAATGCGCTCGGCCTTCCGATTGAACTATGTTGCCAGGATCCGGTAACCGGATTTTTCCGCGATGGCCACTGTCATACCGGGCCCCATGACCATGGTCTTCATACGGTCTGCGCCTTGATGACAGAGGAGTTCCTGGCTTTTTCTGCAGCGGCAGGTAATGACTTATCGACGCCAATGCCCCAGCATGGATTCCCTGGATTAAAGGAGGGTGATCGATGGTGTCTCTGCGCAATGAGGTGGCATCAGGCTCACCAGGCTGGTAAGGCACCACGATTGTTTTTGCGCGCTACCCATCAAAAAACACTCGATGTCGTCCCGTTGGATATCTTGAAGCAGCACGCACTAGACCTCTCTTAAGGCGGTGATGGTGGTGCCAACGAAGAGGGGGCTTTTTTTTAAGCTATTTTTGATCGCCTCAGGGCGGCCTCCAGCAGCATGCCGGCGACCATTGCCAGACAGAAAA
>JABJAS010000401.1 GCA_018666055.1 Halieaceae bacterium
ATTGGGATGGTGTTGAAGGCCTCTCAGAGAATTTGGGTCGCAATGGTGTGACCTCTAATTATGCCTATCACACTGCCTCCTACACCTGGGAGCTGGTCCAAAATTTGAAATCGGGCACCGCGCTATTCACCCAGCCGCCAATGCCGATAAAATGCGCGGGTGCGCCACAAAAAGCCCTTTACCTTTCGGCGGATCATTGGCGTCGGCGGGGGTGTTTGCAGTCGATCGACGTTGAGTTCTGCACCTCGACCCCCGGACTCTTCGGTGTGGCTGACTATGTGCCAGCTCTGATGGAGTACATGGACCGATACGGCGTGCAGCTGAATTTCCAGACGACGTTGACACGCATTGACGGTGCTCAAAAAATAGCGACGTTTACGGGCCCTGATGGCGAGTGCGAAAAATCCTTCGATATGATCCACGTGTGTCCACCGCAGCGCGCCCCAGATTTCATACGCCACTCCCCGCTCAGTGATGAACAGGGATGGGTCGACGTCGATCAGGCAACCTTGCAGCATAAGCGGTTCAGCAACGTTTGGTCTTGTGGCGATGTCATGAATGCGCCGAATGCTAAGACCGCCGCAGCGGCGCGAGCGCAGGCCCCAGTGGTAGCCACTAACCTCGTTGCTCATCGGGCTGGTCATCCGCAGCTGGCGCGTTATAACGGTTACGGATCCTGCCCGCTAACAGTCGAGCGAGGCAAGATTGTATTGGCTGAATTTGGGTACGGGGGCGCCCTGCTCCCCACGTTTCCAAAAGGGATATTGAACGGTCTGCGCCCTACCCGCCTTGCTTGGCATTTAAAAGCAGATTTGCTGCCTTGGATTTACTGGAACGGCATGCTGAAAGGCCGGGAGTGGCTGGCGAGGCCTGAGATCCAGCAGTGAAACTCGACACGCACAGTCGGCGCTCGCTCTTTCCGGCTGCGGCGTGGCTTGCAGGTTACCAGCGCCATAATTTGCTCAACGATACTGTGGCTGCAGTGATCGTTACGATGCTGCTGATCCCGCAGTCGCTCGCTTACGCGCTGCTCGCAGGGTTGCCGGCGGAAATGGGCCTGTATGCCTGTATTTTACCCCTGCTCGCTTACGCCGCTTTTGGCAGCAGTCGAACTCTGTCGGTGGGTCCCGTCGCCGTGGCCTCGCTCATGACCGCCTCTGCGGTCGGCGCCGTTGCCGCCGAGGGCACCGTCGATTACGCGACGGCGGCGACGACGCTGGCACTGCTGGGGGGCATCATTTTACTCGCCCTGGGTTTTTTAAAATTTGGATTTATTGCCAACTTCCTCTCGCATTCAGTGGTGTCCGGCTTTATTACCGCATCGGGGATTATCATCGCCGTAGGGCAACTGGGCCCCCTCATCGGTATTTCCATTAAGGGCGATACCGCACCCGTGCTGCTGGCAGGACTTTTTGATCAACTCGCTGAGATGCATTTATTGACCTTCATCATCGGGGCAGCTGCTATCGGGTTTTTGTTGTTTGCTCGTTATCGGCTCGCAGCACTCCTGCGTCGTGCCGGCTGCGGCGAGAACATTGCCAGCATCATCGTTCGTGCGGCGCCCATCTTAGTCATGATGGTGATCATTCCCTTATCGGCCTTCCGCGACTTCGAATCGCTGGGTGTCCCTTTGGTAGGGCATGTCCCGAGTGGTTTGCCGCCATTCAGCGCGCCCAATATTAGTTGGCATTTGCTCGAAGTATTAGCACTCCCTGCACTTTTAATTGCCTTGATTGGATTTGTAGAGTCGGTGTCGGTGGGTAAAACACTCGGCGCGAGAAAACGACAAAAAGTAGATGCTAATCAAGAATTATTGGGGCTGGGTGCTGCCAATGCCGCGGCAGCGCTGTCGGGCGGTTTTCCGGTAACGGGCGGCTTTTCTAGGTCGGTTGTGAATTTTGATGCAGGTGCCGATACGCAGATGGCCTCCATATTAACGGCGCTCGGTATCACCTTGGCCGCACTCTTTTTGGCTCCTGCACTCTACTTCTTACCCAAGGCAG
>JABJAS010000402.1 GCA_018666055.1 Halieaceae bacterium
CCCCGCGTCACGGACCACGGGCCTTTAGTCTTCGCGTTGTAAATTCATTTAGGGGTAATTTTGTTCGGTAACGCCATCTTTATTCACGCACCAATTTCAAGCTGAACCGTGCCGCGGCTCTCGCCGAGTGGCGTCAATTATTGATCACATGGATTTAGGTTGTGCCAGCAATTCGATGCCTGTTCTCATTATTTTGACAGCTGCCCCTAATATCTTCATCATAACGTGATGCGTTTGTCTAAGCTCAGGGACGCTAATACGCCTTCGAACACAGCGATGCCGTTGATTATATCTTCTATCGATATTGGATACGCTCCGCGGGACCGGATTGCCTCAGCAAAGGCTTCGAGTTGCTTGCGTTCAGTCGATATATTGGGAAATGACCATTCTTGACGTTTCCCCTCGACAGATTTCCATATGAGATCGTTGGCACCGCGTAGCTCTAACCAGCCCCTTTCACCAAAGACCTGCATACGGAAGATTGGCGCTGTCGCCGTCATGGTAGTGACATAGCCCGTGGCGCGGTTATCGAACTGAAGCAGCATAGATGTGATGTCATCATGGTCGATCTTGTGCACGAGACGATCACTTTGCGCTATAACAGACGTGACCGGTCCTAATAGATGGATCATAGTGTCGATCACATGAATACCGGCAGCGCCTAACCCCCCTGCGGGACTTTCACCCGGAGCGACGCGCCACATGTCAGAGGTGTAGATCTCACCAAAGCCAACATGGCTGCTCATGTTGCCTTCGATATGCAGGATCGTACCCAGATCGCCGCTCTTGATCATGGTTTTCATACGCTCCACAGCCGGTAGAAAACGGCGGTTATGGCCTGCAGCAAAAACGATCCCCGCATTCTTGACCTCCTGCAGAGCGGTCTTGGCATCGGCCAGCGTCAACGCAATGGGCTTTTCGCAAAACAGATCTTTTCCAGCCTGTACAGCCTGCATGATCTGATCTTTGTGCTGCGAATGGGGCGTCGCCAGAACGACGCCGTCGATCTGCGGATCAGAAAGTATAGTTGTCAAATCATCGCTCAGGGCGATGCCTTGCGCCGCACACCACTTAGCGGCTTTTGCGGGGGACCGGGCAACAGCTTGGGTGAATGTCACCGTCTTAGAAATCCCCTGAACAGACTCGACGAGAATGCGACCCCAACGGCCCGGTCCAATAAGCGCAAGACGTTGCATAATGCGTCCCTTTCAAGGCTAGGTTCGGCTACTGGTTAGGTGCGGACGCACTGAATTCTAGGCGTAGTTAAAGGCGATATTTTTTGCCCCTTCCCAAAGTATCAAGTTGCCGAGCTTCATCAGGTTTTCATAACCTGACGTCAGCGTAATAAAGTGGTTACCAGCGAGCTGACCCATCTTTGAGGAGAAATCGACACCGCCGTATGCGAGGAGTATCTCCGTCTCGCTGATCCCGCTGGGATAGAGGATGATTTGACCGGGAGCTGGGTGGCTGGTGTGGTTTTCGTAGCCGACGCCGAAATCGCGATCTCCCAGAGGAATCCAAACGCCTTCGCCTGACCAACGGACATGGACGAGTTGGCCTAGGAACGGCATGGCAGCCTCGAAGGCGGCACAG
Organism: Halieaceae bacterium; assembly: GCA_018666055.1. Lineage (GTDB taxonomy): Bacteria > Pseudomonadota > Gammaproteobacteria > Pseudomonadales > Halieaceae > Luminiphilus. The sequence goes on from JABJAS010000402.1 coordinate 1,594, forward strand.
GTCTTGGGTGCAGCTTCCGTCTCTAAGCGTGCATCGAAGCTATACGGGCCAGCGGTGATCTTAAGTAGTGTCATGTTTTTTGTCCTTTTTTGGTAAGGTGAATCGGGTCATGGAAAACGCCTCTAAGTCTTGCCTAAGCCGGCCAGAGAGAGCTGCGGCCGCCGCTTCGCGACCCATGAGCGGGCCAAGCGTATAGCCGTTGGCTGTAGCCGCAACAGTGACGCCGTCGAAGCCCGGTAAAGGGCCTATCAGCGGAGCGCCGTCGATATCGATATTCATCGCAGCCCAGCTACGGATGACCTGTAGGCTTGCCACTTGTGGCACGGTGTGTGCCGCAACCCAAAGGCTGCCCTCCAGACTTTCTGGTAAAATTTCGGATTGTCCGGACGTCCCAGTGGCCGCTGGCCACGCACCCCCAATGATCAAGGAACCTGAAGCAGTTTGTTTCATGGTCAGGTGCCGATCGGCATGGGCAAGCAAACACGGCACAAGCGGCGGGGCCGGAGCTGTAACAATCATCTGCAAAGGCGCGCCGCGAATGGGGAGGCTGGCACCCAACATCTGTGCGATTTGGAAGGACCATCCCCCCGCAGCGATCAAAATACGTTGCGCAGAAACTTGGCCACGAGGCGTATCGACGATATAGCCTTCGCCTTCCCGAACAATTCCTGAAACGGGGGCGAATTCCTCGATCACTGCACCTGCTGCGCGGGCCGCCTGTGCCAAGGGGGGCGTTGCCGCGAGCGGATTGATTTTGCCCTCACCGGGGCACCAAGCAGCAGCAATAACGGCGTCAGAAATCGCGGGAATTATTTTGCGGATGTGGTCAGCACCAATGACTTGTGTTTCGATCCCGACGCGCGCCTCTGCTGCTACCTTCGCCTCAAGAAAGGAAATTTGCTTGGAGTTTTCCGCAACCATCAGGCCACCCGTTACGGCCATCTCGAAGTTTGCCCCAAGCTCCTTTTCTAAGCCTTGCCAAAGCGCAATTGATTCTTGTTGCAGCGGCAAAGTGCGAAGCTGTAAGCTGCCATCACCAACCGCTTTGTTGCCAAAGTCCCAAGACAATAGTTGCAAATGCAAACTGCCGGCGTTGCCGCCTGAGGCCTCGCCGTTCACCTGTCCGCGATCCAAGCAAATCACCGATGCACCAGCCCGCGCCGCAAAGAGTGCGGCAGAAATGCCTGTTACGCCTGCGCCGATAACCACGAGGTCAGCGGATTTAAGTGCAAGGGGACGATCCAGCTGCCGACCCGGCCGCATTGCAGGCGCGCTTTCACTGTGACCACCCCATTCAGGTTTTTCAGCGCTCAGGGCTCCAATCGGTACAGGGCGAGCGGGTATCTGCGGCGCGAAGAGCGCTTCAGGGGATGTCGCGTATCCCGCTTCATCCAGTAGCCGTAGCGCTTGGGGTAAGCAGTACCGACCTTGGCACCGGCCCATGCCGATCCGTGTCAAACGTTTCAGAACAGCGGGATCATGGGCACCTTCGGCAATTGCTTGGCAGGCAATTGTAGCACTCACGTCTTCACAGCGGCACAGGATCGTCGCACCGGTTGGCGTCATCCGTTCAGGCGCATGGTAGAGATCCCACAGCGCGGATTGGAAGCGATTGGCTCGCTCAAGGTTCTGTCTCGGTTTGGACAGGTCGCCAGGATCGGTGCGACCAATGTAATCCAGCGCACCAGCGGCACTCAGCTCACCTTGACACAAAGCAATCTCTGCGCCTCCAAGCCCACCTGCGTCGCCGGCGATCCAGACACCCGCGATCGTAGTACGCCCATCAATTGCGCGCTCAGGGCAGATATGGCCCAACACTGGGTCGGTGGTGATCGGCACACCAAGGAGGCGCGCCAACTCCAGTTGCGGCGCAAAACCGTCGCCTGCTGCGACAATGTCGGCGTCAAACCGGCGGGTGCGGCCCGTTCCTATCGCGCGCAGTTCAGCACCATCGGCACGGTCATCGCCATAGACCTCAGACAGTTCCCATCCTGACAGCACCGGTACTTTTGAGCGGAAGGTGGCGAAGCGATAAACGCTGCCATCAGCAACCAATCGAGGGGCTGTGGTCAATGCGTCTAAAAACGCGCGCCCTGCTCGTGGACGACCGCGCTCAGCCAATGCGACGACATCGGCCCCCAAAGCGATCAGCTCCGACGCCAATTGCAACCCAAGCGGACCATGACTGGCGATCAACACTTTCTGGCCCGGTGATACGCCATAGCGGCGCGCGAGTGTCTGGGCCGCGCCGATTGTCATGACACCGGGTAACGTCCAGCCTGGCACCATGGCAGGGCGTTCATACGCACCAGAGGCTAGGATCACAGCGCGTGTGAGGACGCGCAATCCACCCGTTTTGCCAAGACTGCGCAGCTCAAAGTCCTTCCCCTCCCGGCGGGCATACCAAATACTTTGGCCACACAGGATGCGGGCGCCAGACGCCACGGCGCTTGCGCGCAGATCGTTGCCGCGAATATGTTGACGGTCGAGACCGCGTCGCCCACGATAGCCATCACTGCGAGGCTTGAAATACTGTCCGCCCGGCTCTTCGCGTTCATCAAGGACCACCACATCTGCACCTGCATTCGCGGCGCGGATAGCCGCAGTCAGACCAGCCGGGCCGGAGCCGATCACTGCTATATCAGCTTTTAGTGTCTTGGAGATCGTGGCGCGCGGCGGCACTGTGTCTTTGGCAAGACGGCGCTCATCCTCGCGCTGTACATACATACCGTTTGTGACCGTGGTCATGCAGGCGCGCAGCCCGCGCAGCCCGTTCGCAGTAACGAGGCAATCATGGCAGACACCCATTCCACAATATAACCCACGGCTCTGCCCATTCCGACGGGAGCCAAACGTTAAGTGTCCAGCCGCCGTAAGGGCCGCCGCGATACTATCTCCTGGCTCTGCGCGAACTTCGCGCCCTTCGAATTGGAAGGCTAGGTCAGCCACTCAAGCCTCCGTTCAAGGGAACAGTCCCACTGAGTTAAGAGCAGCTTTGACTTCGTTTAGTTCAGCCACAGGTAGTGGTAGGCGTGGAGGACGTGGCCCCCCCATCGGTTGACCTATCAATTCGAGAGCTGCTTTGCTGCCCGATACATAGCGATGTCCTCCGATGAGGCGGATGATCGGCAAAACTTCGCGGTAAAGCGCGCGTGAAGCGCGGTAATCTTCGTCATCGGCAGTCAGTGTGAATATCTTGGCAAGGGCTGCGGGCATAATGTTTGACCCTACAGCGACCCAACCTTCGGCACCCGCGACGAAGCTTTCAAACCCCATAATGCC
>JABJAS010000403.1 GCA_018666055.1 Halieaceae bacterium
CAACCGATGATGGGCTCTACTCGGCAACCCTTTACGCCGCAGACACAAAATCGCCGGCCGAAATATCCGCGGCAACCGCTGAACTCGCAGACAAAGCGCAAAACGGTAAGCTAACCAAAGAGGACATATCAGGAGGGTCTTTCACCGTCTCGAATCTGGGGATGTATGGCATCACGCAATTCACGGCGATCGTCAATCCACCCATGGGCGCGATCCTAGCCTTGGGTAAGGCCACCCAAAAAGTGGTCATAGGCAATGGGGAGCAACGAATCGCCACCGTGTTGAATGCCACCTTGTCGTGCGATCACCGCGTGATCGATGGCGCCGTCGGTGCACAATACCTCGCGACACTGAGCGAGGTCATCGGATCACTCTGAAGGGCCTCACCCTCATGGGCACCCTGTTGCGCGGCCATCTGGCGGCTCGGCCTCCCATTAACACCGGCTCTGCCTGATGTGCAGTCGCTGGGGTTTGTTACCTAACTCCAGCGACTTATCGTTCAGAACTCCGCAGTGGGCGCTGTGTTATCGCACGACCACATCAATTTTGGGCACGAAGACCTGCAGCAGTAGCGCCGAGATCAGATGAAGGCTGGCAATCATGAGAAAGACACTCTCATAGCCTGCCTCTTGAATCAGATAGCCTGCCAGCAAACCCAACAGGCTCCCGCCCAGACTTCCCACCGCGCCAAATACACCCCAGACCGTCGCCACACGGTCTGCCGGGAAAAGATCTGTAGGAAGCGTGAAGAATACCGATCCTTTGACCTGAATGGCAAACAAGCCAAAACAGATTAGCGCCAGCGCCAAGGCGCTCGACGCTGTGTAGTAGGCAGGGATCACTGCGAGGGCAACTAATACCGCACCCAGCCAGATAACCGTTTTCCGCGCGCGATTAATTGTGTGCCCCCGCGTGACCAGTGCTGAACTCAGAGAGCCACCGGTGAGCGCGCCAAGATCGGCTGCCACCCAGGGTAACCACGCAAACATTGCAATAGCGCGGAGATCAAAGCCCCGTACGTCAATCAAATATTGCGGCAACCAGAAAAGGAAAAAATAGAACGGAAAATCGCTCACCACCCGGGCAATGAGAATGCCCCAAAATTCCCGGTAATTCAGTAGTACCATCCAACTGCCCTGACTTTGCTGGTTGGAGCGCTGCTCCAGTATCAGCGCTTTTTCGGTGGGCTCAATAGTAGGATGTGTCTCAGGCAAGTAGTACCAACGCTGCCAAAGGAATACCCAGATCAGTCCCAGTGACCCAGGAACGATAAAGGCCCATTGCCAACCGAGCGTTTGCATCGTCCAAACCGTCAGTGGCGGGGTGATAATGGCACCGAGTCCGGCACCCAGCATAAAAATGGCAACTGCCGTGGAGCGCTCATTGGCAGGAAACCATTGGGCGACCGCCTTGCTGGCTGCGGGAAAGTTGGCGGCCTCTGCAAGGCCCAGTAAGACTCTGAGGGCGAGGAAGCTCCAAAGCCCTCGCCCCAAGGCGTGCAATATAGTGGCGACGCTCCAGAAGACCGCGGCGAGGCTAAACGCACGTTTGGTTCCAAGACGGTCGATGAGCGGGCCAGATATTAGTTGGCCGATTCCGTACGCAAGCAGGAACCCGCTGGTGATCAGTCCGTAGTCGGCATCACCAATGCCGAATTGGTCCCGCACTACCGGCGCCACCACCCCGAATACCGACCGGTCGATATAGTTGATAGTAGTGATAATCGCCAAAAGTATCGCGATACGCCAACGCGTAGCCATACCCGCTCCTTTGTTGCCGCTCCTATGACCGGATTTGAACCATCACAGGGGCCAGAGCGACCAAAATACCGCCAGCGATAGCGCCACCAGTATTGCCCCAAATACCCGGTTCAACAAGGTGATATGACTCACCACAATCGCAGCACGAGAGACCGAGACTGACACCAGAGCGTACCAAAGTGCATCAATTACGGCTGCCGTCACTGCAATCGCTACCTGTTTCATCAAAGGTGCCTGTGGTTGAATGAATTGGCTAAATAACGCCGCAAAAAAAATCGCAATCTTTGGATTAGACAGGGCGATCAACAGGCCTTCCCGGGCGGCGCGATAACTCGCTATGGCGCTGTCGCCATTTTCGAAAGTGGGCATCTCCGCTTCATTATTTAGCAAGGAGCGGACACCCAAATACATCAGAAACAGTGCACCACTCGCCCGGATCACATCAAACCATGCGGGTTGCGCTAAAAGTAACGCGCCAAGCCCACCAACCATGAGCATTGCCCAGAGGAATATACCGAAGGCGTGCGCGATGGCACATGCCAGTCCTGCCCTAACACCAGTACTGGCCGAATGGCGCATGACCACTGCAAGGCTTGGGCCCGGTGACATTGCTCCCAGCAAGCAAATAAGTCCGAGTGAGAGCCAGTCAAGCCCGAGCACGGTTTCTCAGAAGCGTTGAAGTGAGGCGCAAAACTGATCTTTTTTTAAATCGATGACCGAGGGTTGCGCAATCGGAACTGATTCCGAACAACCTGATTGAGCCGCATCACTCATCAACCCCTGTCCCATCGATGCCTAAACGCCAGTGCTCTGAGAGGCAACTAATTCGGGAGGAACGTAGTCGAAAATAAAATTCACCCTTTCGTCTTCGCCCTTATTCATCACGCTATGCGTCTTCTGGTTGTTGATCTCATAAGCCTTTCCAACCTCTAGTCGATGAGGCTGTCCATCAATCATGAATCTGACTCGGTTATTGGTCTTAATGGGTATGTGAATACGATGGCTGTTATGAAATGACGGATGCGCGTCGCGGTGTGGAGTGATGACCTCGCCAGGCAACAGCTTCGCCGCCATGGCCCGGATAATCGTGCCGCCAACGGGATAGTGTTGTTTGATGATCGCCATCATCAAGGGCACTGCGGTTTCCTGCAGGAAGTCCCAACCCGTCTCCCTCGTCACTGTGATATCAGGCCACCCATCCCCCGTGGTAAATATCATCACAATGGACTCAGTTCGCCTGTGCACATCGTAGTCTTGCTGCCGCTGCTGATTATCCAGCCAGACCTCCCGCGGTAGCGACCCGATAGCGTCTTGCAACGGCTGCATAGCAACGTCACCCAGCTCTCTCAAGGATGTATCAATATCCAATCTATTACCGTCTTGCAATCGAGTACGCAGGAGGCTATCACTAGGCTACCCTTAATGCCAGAATACTGGCTCATTGGGGCTTCACGTATTTTGACTGCCCTCCACAACCGGCCAGAGCCTACCTATTCATGCCACTGCAACTGCCCAAGCTAATCGCCACCTCCGTCGTCCGAGGCAGCGAGCAAGGCGAGAGTCATGGCGGGGTATATACCATCGACTTTGAGAATCAGACCTCAGAGCAGCACATCGATTGGAATAGCTCAGACATTGACTGGGAAGGACGCGGCGCCGATCGGGGACTAAGAGGTATAGCGTTCGACGGCGACGAAATCTATATCGCAGCTTCAGACGAGTTGTTCTGCTTCGACAGGAATTTCAATCTGCAGCACAGCAGGCGCAACAGGTACCTCAAGCACTGTCATGAAATTTGCCGGATGGGCCGAAAGCTCCTGCTTACATCGACGGGGCATGACAGCCTCCTAGCCTACGATTTGGACGAAAAGGCGTTCACCTGGGGATTCCACTTACAAAAAATTGCAGATGAATGGAGTGGCTTTACTTTCGATCCTCGCAGGGACTCGGGCCCCGCAAAGCATAACGAACACCATATTAATATGGTGCACGTTGACTCGAACGGGATATTCCTCAGCGGACTTCGCACCAACGCTCTACTCCACCTTACTCACGATCACAAAGTACAGGTTGTATGTAGCTTGCCAGCTGGGACGCATAATGCCCGGCCTTATAGAGACGGTGTTATTTTCAACGATACCGTAAGCGACCATGTTCGCTTCGTGAGCCGTGAACGTGGACAACGAAGCTTCAAGATTAAGCACTACGCCAGTGATGAAATTCATTTTGCAGGTATCGACGACTCCAAAATTGCGCGTCAGGCGTTTGGCAGAGGCCTGTGTGTTTATGAAGACCGGCTTCTCATCGGAGGCTCTTCACCCTCCACGATCTCGCTTTACGATATTGTCTCTGGTGACACCATTGGTTCGGTAAACATGGCCATGGACATCCGCAACGCTATTCATGGCCTCGAGTTATGGCCTTATTGAGCTGATGCTGCGGCGACAGTGCGCACAAAAAAGGCCAGCAACGCTGGCCTTTATAATGGCGCTATCGAGCCCTATCCTTATCCGCCCCAGCGCTTGATCAGTCTTATCCCAAACTCACGAGGCCGATTGACGTAGTTCTTCTGAGTGTGCTCTCTGCCATCGATTGAACTTGCGGCACCATATTCAAAGGCGCCAGAACCAATGGTATAGGTTGCACGCTCATCGGTGAGGTTGTTGACAAAGGCAGATACCTCCCAGCTGTCAGCCCGCAGCCCAAAAGATAGGTCGCCAATGTTATTGCTCGGATTGGTCAACTGTGGGTTGTTGGAAGAGCTTGGAGTGTTATCAATGATATTGCTACTGTCACCACGATAAGACCACTGGAGCCTGGCAAAGACCTCAGACCCGTTGAAAAATGATACCGGTCGATCGTAATTCAACCATGCAGAACCAGTCAGTTCCGCAACAGTAGGCAGGTTGTCGCCCTTATAGACCGCAAGGCCCTGGTCGGTGAGATCAGAGTCGTTCTCCGCCTCAAGCCACTCTGCATTCATGCCAAACGTCCAGTTCTGGGTTAGCGCCCAATCGAATTCACCATTTACGCCCAGTATGTGCGCGTCACCAGCATTGCCGATCGACACTTGCCATGGCTGCCCACATACGCCCGCAACTGCGGAAGGGCCACCGTCTGGACACGGTTGGTTACTGGGGTCTACGAGCTCCATCTGATACTCCGCCCAATCCATATAAAAAGCGGTGAGGTTAAAGCGACCAGCACCCCCAAAGATGGTGGATCGAAGACCGGCTTCATAGTTTGTCATGATATCCGGCTCATAGTTATTTGGGTAAAACGGCTGTCCACGACCACGATTGGTGCCGCCGGGACGGAACCCCTCGGTGTACAACATGTACGCCATCACGTCCTCATTGAAGCGATAGGACACCGCAATCTTCGGTGCGAACTCTTTATCGTTTGTCTCGTGTACTTCAGCGCCGTTAGGGTACGTATCCAAGTCATCACGGGTATTGGGGCGCTGCACGTAGTAAGCGTTCGATGTATCTCGATCGAAAAAACGACCGCCCACTGTAATGTCAATCTTGTCCGTTAAATGCCAAATGACCTCACCAAACACGGCCCATTGCTCCCAGCTCGTATCGCTATAAGAGTCCCAAGCGTGCGTCGCATCAGGATAAGCCGCGCCATCCATCGACTCGTAGTAGTCGAGCGCGACGGACTGCTGGAAATCTCCATTCGTTACATTGGCGAAGTCACTTTCCCAGTAGTTTTGTGCATCCTCGTAATACAGCCCAACCAGCCAATCGAGGGTCTCACCCTGAGCCGACAATCGAAACTCTTGCGTGAATCGTTCCTGATAGCCTTTTTCTTGAATCGTACTCAGGTAATCCCCAGTCGCTGTCGGCGCAAGGCAATAAGCCCCGTTGTATAGGGCCAACCCACCAGGAGTCGTGTAGTACCAGTAATACACGTCAGGATCGACCTCAAACGCGCCAGCACAGGACCAGTACGCCCCTGACCAATAGTGGTGATAAGCCGTGATATCCTGACCCCAGGTGGTATCACGCTCGTAATAGGAAGTCGCAGACACGAGCTGCGCGAATCCGAGGTCTGCCTCTACCGTTAAGCCGTAAAGGTCTAGCTCATCAGTGCTGTAATCATCAAAGAATGACACTTTTTTCAGATCGCCCACGTACGGGTCCATGAATCCGTAAGCGCCGTTATCCACTTCTTGATGCAGATACTGAGCGGTGGCTGACCAACTGTCATTAATGTCCCAGCGCAACGCGCCACGCCAGCCATCTACTTTGGAGTGGTTAACATCGTCTTCAACAAATTCCGAGTTATCCAACTCGCCCCATTCCATACCACTCCAATCATGAGGGCTATCAGGGGTACTGAGGTAATCGGGGGTGTGGCCAGCTACATTGTCAATGAATCCGCCATCTTCGGCTGTGAACCCCACTATCCGCAGCGCCAGCGTGTCGTCGATGAGCGGAATATTGGCTACGACAGAACCATCATAACTACCGTCTACGTCAGAACCCGTTCGCACATACCCATCCAGCGTCAGGCTATACTCATTCATCTGGGGTTTTTGGGTAATGATGCGAAGGGTTCCCGCCTGCGCATCAGAACCATAAATCGCGCCTTGGGGACCTGCCAGCGCCTCGACCTGAGCAATGTCCACCATGCGAATAGTCGGCTGCGCGCCTGTTGAGGTGATTGAAATTTCGTCGAGATAAACCGATGAGGTTGCCTGCGCGACATAGCCACCGCCGTCGATCGTCGCGCCACGGAAGATCACGCTTGACGCACCGTTGCCATAATTCAGGACATTCACCGAGGGCATGAAGCGGGTAAAATCTTCCATACCCCGGGCGCCCATCTGCGCGATATCTTCACCCGACAGCGCCTGCACACTGGCAGGGATATCCTGAACGGATTCAGTCCGCTTTCGCGCACTGACAATCACTTCCTCGAGCATTGCGCCCTCTTGCGCCATCACCTGAGGTGACGGTACGAGCACAGAAGTTACCGCCGCGGTCAGCGGCAGCAGCCGAAACTTTGGTTTGTGTATAGATTGAAACATTATTCTCTCCCCTGTGGATTCATACGTCCACGCAACTTTCTTATTCTAAAGATCTCTCAGCACTAGACTCTATAGCAATTTTTTGCAAGGAGAAAGTCGTTATTCTTCCTCCCCTACAGGCGGCCAGACTCAAGGTTTTATTCTTGCCTCACCAGAGGCTCTAAAATATCGAGTAACTCGCCCAAATGGGACTCATATCGCCGCCAGAGATTCACTGAACTGGAATAGATAGGCTGGCGCACCTGCTCTGAGCTCGCCGTTTTCACCGCTCGCTGGGTGGTGTGAAAGTTTACGCAGCCAGCTTCAAAGGGCAGCCCACAAAAATCAAGAATCCGGCGAACCTGGCCTTCGACATCATTTACGACGTCCTCATACTGAACATCTAAAATAAACCCGGGCATTACCTCGTGCCAGTGATCCATTACCCGTTGATATTGAACGTAATACTCACCTATCTCTGTCAAGTCATAGGTAAACGGCTGTCCCTTTGCAAACAGCTGTTTGAAGCTACCAAAACAGCTATCAATCGGGTGGCGCTTCGCGTTGATGATTCGTGCGTTAGGCAGTATCAATCGAATCAGGCCAGCGTGAATAAAGTTATTAGGGTTTTTATCAATGAACCGCGGCGCTCCTCGCCGGTACTTCTGCGTTCGCGCTATGTACGCCTCGCCCAAGCTTGCCCATACCTTACCCGCCAGATCAGGAAGATTGTCGGGAAAGCGGTGTTTCGGGCTTCTTTGCGGCAAACTCCGTACAACCATTCCCAAGTCACTCAATTCATGAGTGCCATCCACCTCGCTGTGACTGGCGAGAATTTGCTCCAATAAAGTGGATCCTGAGCGCGGCAATCCAACAATAAATATCGGTGCGTCATCACAAGCACCCTTACCGTCGCGCGCCTCAATGAACTCTGGCGTGAAGATTTCTATATGACGACCCGTTGCCGCTTCAGTCTCAACGGGGTCGTAACTTTCTAGCGCACGCTGCTGAGAATTACCTTTATGAAAATAATAAAAGGCTCGGTCATATTCCTTGCGACTTTCATAGGCAAAACCCAGCGCATTGCACAACTGAACAGCGGATTGGTCGCTTATCTTTTCGCTTTCCAGCATCTCCTGCATGACCCCAAGGTCACTATCATCAAAACGGAAAGTCTTCATGTTTGCGAGGCTCCAATAGGGCTCCGCATTCGTGGGGTCACATTTTATGCTCTGCCTGTACACTTCGATCGCTTCTTCTTGCCGTCCTATTGTTTTCAGCTGCTGCCCCAAACCCGAAAAAGCGCCAGCGTGTTCCGGAACAATATCCAGAGCGGCTCGATACGATTCTGCCGCCTGCGCAGGCCAATCAGCGCGCGCCTGCGCATTCCCTAATGCAAGATGCGCCTCTGCGCTATCCGGGGCAAGTTCCACGACCTTCCGCGCACTCTCAATCGCCTCCTCCAGCTTGTCGTCGTTCAATTGCGCCACCGACAGCTCCAACCATGCGCGAGCATAGTCCGGCGATACCTTTACTGCTTGTTGCAGGAACACCTCTGCATCTCGATATTTTTGGTGCTGTGCCGCGATCGCAGCCAGGTGCCGCATCGCTTCGACATGATCCGGATCTCGACGCAAGATCCTGCGATAAATATCTTCTGCCTCGGCACCCTTCCCATCCCGTTCCAATTGGCCTGCGCGCGCCATTTCTTCAGGAAACTTTACTCTCGCTCCGCGAGTGCCATCCTTAGGTCTTAGCCGATTCATTCGGTAACGTGCATGGTCGATCTTTTTTTGCACTTCATCGCCGTCCGGGCGCAGGCGTTGGGATTGTCGATAAGATTTAATCGCCTCGCCCGGCATCCCTTCCAGCACAAGCAAATCAGCGTGAATCTCATGAGCGATTGGATTACCCACCTGAAGCTTAATGGCTTTATCGATATACAAGCGCGCTTCGCTAAGGTAGCGGTTTGCAATGCAGCTTTTTGCCGCAACGCACAGTAGGGGAATGTTTTCTGGGTAGTATTTGAGGCCCTCAATACTCACAGCGATCGCGGTCATGGCGTCTCTTTTCGCCAAATGCATGGTCGCCGAATCGCAATATTGCTCAACAGAAAATGTGGCCACTTTTTGATCCACCAGGACGTATCATCTCGCATATGTTTCGCGGCTTATCTCAGCACAAGCGTTAATGTAAATCTAGCGAATTAGCGCCCATCGACTCTGAAATAATCCGGAAAACGTTCACCGCCTCTCGCGGGACCTCAAACTTTAGACTTAATCCCGCCACCTAGCTAGGACCACGCGGGCGGTGAGGGCTCGAACTATCGGATAATGAGAGAGCCGCCCAGCGTGGGTTGAGTCGCGCTCGCCCAAAGGACGTGGACCAAACGTTGCCTAAGCGAGCCTCAGGTGCGAGAGTACCGCCACTGACTATAAGAAAGTCGGCAGATTGGAGCATCTTTGAGCACTGCCATTACCGAGACAACTGAACCCACCAACCCCTTTGATGCCAGAGGGCCGTTCCTTCTAAGTCTTTTTATGACGCTGGTTGG
>JABJAS010000404.1 GCA_018666055.1 Halieaceae bacterium
ACTTCTTCGAGTTGTGCAAATGCCGTTTCGGCGGCCATAACAGTCATTACAGCGGTCGCTAACAGCGTCTTAGGGCTAGATGGCTTCATGGTTTTAACCTCATTTTTAGAGTTATTTATGTAGAGACTACGTCTTTCTGTTAAAAGATATGGCACATAATATGCCAAATAAATTTTCCTTTTTCAATTCTGAGACTCGCTTTTTACCTTACCGCTCGGTACAAGTTGCGCGTCTGGGTTTACCTTAACAACGACTCACCTCTTATTGTCGCTATTTTGTCTGGGTAGTGTCGCTCAGAGCGACGGCCGAGGGAATCCTTCACTGGGCCTTTGTTTAGAGCAAACGGACTACCCGTTTTAGGCCAGTATTGCGGCGAAATTACGTCTGACTAGATCCACTTACTGCCTGGTCGGTGAACCTCTATTACACCCCTTTTCAAAATCGTATTGCTCAGTCGTAGTATGGTTTCAGTGGGCGGGCCAACCGCGGCCCCAGGACTAAAAGTCAAAGGAGAGTGTGATCATGAAGGCCCTCGTTTTTAACGGTCCGCGTGACATCCAGTATGAGACGTTTCCTGACCCGTCTTTAGCGACAGATAACAGTGTGATCTTAAAGGTTGAACGCTGCAGCATTTGTGGTTCGGACTTGCACATGTACCACGGCGAAAATTTAGGTAAGGCAAGCTACAGCGGCGGTGTAACGCCGTTTTGCGTGGGTCACGAATTCACCGGAGAAATCGTTGAAGTCGGGTCTCAGGTTCATCGTTTTCGTGTTGGTCAACAGGTTTTGGCGTCGGGTGGGGCACCTTGTGGCAAGTGTAAGAACTGTTTATCCGGACACGCTCAGCGCTGTGCGGGCTGGACAGCATTTGGCTTGAGTGGAGCTATGAACGGGGGGCAAGCTGAATTCGTCAACGTGCCGATGGCCGATCTGACACTCCAGCCTATTCCTGAGGGTGTGACCGTGGAGCACAGTATTCTCTTAACAGATGCCATGTGCACAGCCTACTTTGGACTCACGCGCACAAACCTTGAGCCCGGCGACGTCGTCGCCGTGGTAGGCCTGGGGCCCATTGGTTTGATTGGCGTGGAACTGGCGTTCACGCTTGGTGCGTCCGAGGTCTTTGCCATTGATCCGGTCAGTCACCGGCGTGGGCATGCTCGAGCGCTGGGCGCGACGGCATTAGACCCGAGTGAGGCGCTGCCCGTGATTATGGACAAAACCCTGGGCGCAGGGGTGCCACGTGTATTTGAGGCCTCGGGGTCAAAGGACGCAGTGGCGTTGGCGATAAAGGTCGCAGGAGCCGGGAGTACCGCCTCCTTTGTTGGTCTACCGCAACCCGACGTTCAGTTGCCCATGCTGAAGGTGCTTTACAAGGATATTACGATTCGCGCGGGTGTCGCGTCGGTAATTGACCAGTGGCCCCACCTGATCCCGCTTCTACAGCATGGCCGTCTGAAGGCGGAGGGGCTCTTTTCGCACACCATGGCACTGTCTGAGGGGGCCGAGGCCTATCGCATGTTTGACCGGCGCGAGGACAATGTGCTCAAAATCATGATGACGGTTTAAAAAAGTACGCGATCCTTTCCTCGCAGCGCTTTTCCCTCAAAGGTAGGGCATTTGTATGGTCGAGCTGTTATCGACTCTAATCTCAGCACCATTGATGTGTCGAGACTCGTGACTGGCTAAGAAGTAAATGACGTCGGTGACGGCCTCGGGTTCGCAGGCAAAACTGTAGGCCTTCATCGCCTGGTCTGGCGTCATCTCGGGAAATTCGCCTTTCATGTGTGTAACCATGTCGGTGAGAATTCCATCGGGATGGACACTGTTACAGCGAATAGGGAGCTGGTTCGTTTGGCAGTGAACGGCAACACTCATGGTAAGACTTCGCACGGCCGCTTTCGCTGCACCGTAAGCGATGAAGTGCGGGTATCCGGCTAGGGCTGATGACGAGGATAGATTTACAATCGAGGCCGCGCTGCTCTTTTTCAGCGCGTCGAGCATGTACTTCATGCCTAGAAATACCGATGTACTATTGACCTCCATCATTTGTTTGAAGTCATCTAAAGACGATGTCTCGATGGTATAGGTCATGAGAATCGCTGCGTTGTTCACTAGAACGTCGAGCTTTCCATGGTCTGCTACGGTCGACTTGGCAAGCGCCATCCAGTCTGACTCGCTGGTGACATCGCAGGTCTGGTAACTGACGCACGGATGCTCAAACAAGTCCTCAGTTAAGCGAATATCCGTTCCGATAACGGTGTAGCCGTTCTCCGCGAATTTCTTGACCGTAGATTGGCCGACGCCACCGGCAGCGCCTGTGATGACGGCGACTCGATTATTTTCATTAGACACAGAACAACTCCTTTAAGGGCCTTTCAAAAAACGTAAATACCAAAATGTAAGGGGGGCAAGAGTGCACATCTTGGGCGGTAGACTGCAAGTGCAGGTGCCTGCTCAAATGGACCATGTGAAGAAAGTCATACCGTGGGATGGTCATTGCGTGTTCCTGTGTCGATCGTAGCTTTTGGATAAAGTTACCACGGTGTTGGGCGTTGAGGAGGTGGTGTGATGTTGCTCGAAAATAAAGTGGTGGTGATCAGCGGGGTCGGTCCGGGACTTGGACAAACACTGGCGAAAATGGCAGCTGCAGAGGGCGCCGCCGTCGTACTGGGCGCGCGCAATCAAGACTTTATTGATGCGGTTGCGGACGAGATTCGGAAAACCGGTGGACAGGCGGTGGCACTCGGTACCGATGTCACCTCGACCGAGCAATGCAACGCGCTAGTTGCTGCGGGAGCAAAGGCGTTTGGTCGAATTGATGGCCTGGTGAATAGCGCTTACGCGCACGGTGATTGGGCAACGGCCGATCAAGCGGATCCTGATAAAGTGGGCGACGTCATTAATGTCATTTGCCAAGGTGCGCTTCGAATGGCGCAGGCGTGTGCGCCGCACATGCAAAACGCGGGTGGTGGGTCGATCGTCAACGTCTCGACCATGTCGACGGTAAAGCCCTTTGCCGGTGAGACGATGTACGCGGCAGGTAAAGGCGCGCTCAATGCATTGACTCGACACATGGCCAATGATTTTGGAAAGTTTTCTATTCGGGTGAATGCATTGCGTATGGGATGGATTGGTGGGGCTCCCGTTTATGCGTTCATCGATTCTCAGGTGGCCGCGGGCGCTGACCGCGATACGGTGGTCAGTAGCATCACGGATCGTATTCCGCTGGGGATCATTCCCCCAGAAGAAGATTGCGCGAGGGCGGTACTTGCCTTCCTTTCGGATTATTCGGCGGTCATTACCGGTAGTTCGGTCGATGTGAACGGCGGCGAGTATATGGCCCCTTAGTTCAGGTTGGTGCTGGATAAGGCGGGTTAAAGGAGAGAGACATGACCGAAGACGAAAAGCTAGTTGTAGACCCCAACGCGATTGTGCGCTCCATTACCGTACAGATCGCCGCACCCGCTCAGGTCGTGTGGGATGTGCTGGTCGATTTTGGCCGCTACAGCGAGTGGAATCCCTTTTGCGTTGAGGCTTCGGGCGTGCTCGAAGTGGGTGAGCCACTGTCGATGAAGCTCAAAAGCTACACGGAGGAGGGGCAGTACTTCGATAACGTCGAGTTCATCACCGAAATTGATGAGCCCCGTCTAGTGTCATGGTCAGCACCCTGGGTCGACGAGTGGCCCTACCCGGCGCGACGCGATCAGTTCGTTGTCTCAACTGGCCCTGACAGCTGCGAGTACTACTCGACCGATGCCTTTCTAGGTCCACACGGCATCCATGTGATGCGGTTTGCAGGGCCTTGGGTGAAGCGTGCCTTTGATGACACAGCCCATGCGCTGAAGGCTTATGTTGAGGCTAACTAAATAAAAGACTTCGGCACGAGATCTCTGATCTCATGGTGTTTAAGCGATCGGGCTTTCAGAGTTCCGGTCAGTCTCAAAGAACTTTCAACCGTTCTTAACCCCCGTGCTTACCGGCGCAGCAAAGCGCAAAACGGACTTAAAAGTAAGCCTCGATGTACTGCGAGAACTGGTCGCCAATACCTTCAGCATCAAAGCCAAAATCTGCGAGTTGATAGTGATGCTCGGGGCGACTCTCGCGCTCATTAAAGGCTCGCCAATGTGCCATTTCCGTCAGCGCCTCAGGCGTGAGCTCCAAGCCCGCAAATTCGTAGATTTTCCGAATCTCCATCTCTGGATTCGTCACCGTATCCATGAAGTAGAGATCGAGATAGGGCACTTCAGGGTGTGCAGATCGGTAGTTCATTGTTTTGGCCAGCCCTTTTGCCCACTTTTCTGCCCAGTCTTGCGCGAGCCCTGGCGCGTCAAGCACATCAGTGAAGGGTTGTGCTAAGGCAGCCATCATGCTGCCGTAGGAGGGGATGACATCGACAGGATGGCGATGTGTCTGCACGACGGCCGCGTCGGGGAAGCGCTGAAACAAATATTGGGGATAATGCAGGTGGTGCGGTGTTTTTAGTAACCAGCGCGTCCCGGTTTGTCCTTTTCTACGCTTTTGCCACTGCAAAAACTGAAGGCACCGGTAAAGATAGTCATAACCTGCGGACTGGTCTTGTTCATAAAGCCAATCGCCAAACTCCGGAATGTGGGCGTAGCACTCTGGCACAGTGCTCATAAACGAGTGCTCGAGCAGCATGATCTCTTCGTCGGGTGCTCGGGCATCCATCGGGTGAATGGCCGCGAGCTCAGGTGCGGCTTCCAACATCGCTGTCACCTCGGCCTCTGAAATACCGATGCGTTCATCCTCGTGCTGGAAATCGTCGGCAAGCGGCACAGGTTGCCGGACTTCGTACCAAATCGGTGCCAGTAACGACCTGTCAGTTGCGATGGTGCGATGCAGCATGGTGGTACCTGTTCTAGGCAGGCCCACGACGACAATGGGGCGTTCGATGGTCTCCTTAAGAATCTCGGGATGCTTCTCGATCCAGGCCTCCATGCGGAGTCGATTAGTCAGTAGGTCGCGGAGTCTTGCACCATGAAATCCCACACCGACCGCGTTAAGCGAGGCCTCCGTATTAAGAGCCGTTACTAAACGGTCGAGTGCAGGTTCAAAACTGGCGTCTAAAAATGTGGTTCGCTGTGCCTGGACCAACGCCTCGTTAACCAGAGTCTGTTTGTCGAGCATTATCGAATCACCTCATCCATTGAGTTTTTTGTGTTTACAACGCGTGCCGTCGGGGTTTCTTCTGATGTCGCGAGTAAATAGCGAATAGCCACAAGGCCTTGCTGCAGACCGCCTGTGCTGAGCCAGTTCTCGCCGTCAGGCGGGGGAAGAGCCCCGATCCAAATACGGTACCGTCCATCGCGCACTGCAATTTCGTCTCCTCGAAGCGATGCTTGCCCTGTATTGGGCTCAAGCGATTGCATCCAGTGATTTTGTAACGTGACGCTCCAAAACGCCGCATCTGGGGTCTTTCCGTCGATCACTAGGTGTTCGTCAGGCGCGAGATCAAACGCACCGCCGTGGTAGCTGTTGTCAGGGGTGGGATAAAAGATACCGGCGAAATCGGGTGACACCTCGGTGGGCCGTTCGAAGGAGTTTGCTGTTGCGGCGGTTGCACGTACCAGTGCTCTGCTCCCTTGCCAGGTCTTGTTAAAGAAGCGGCTGGTATTGGAAAGACGTGTCTCGACCGACAGAGCATCATTAGCGGGTAGGTTGAGACCCGTTTGATTCGCACTGCCGCTCGCACGACCTGTCGAAGAAGAGACCGTTATTGAGATGCGACTGCTGTCCTCGACCGAGCCATCGAAGCGATAGGTGCGAACCATGACGGTGTGCGCTGTCGCAGAGAGTTGAAGCTCTAAGCTGCCGCTTGCGCTGTTGGCCCGCGCGCGGTTGTTACTTGGTGCAAGCCGAATACTCTTTACGCGACCCACGTTTCCAGCGAGAAAATACAGGCTATCCGCTGCTCGATTCCAACCGGTCAGTGGGTTGGTGTCATAGATGACCACTCCAAGGTAATCCGCATCACCCATGTCGAAAGTGAGCTCGTAATCATATTCAGAGTCGATCGGTGCGGTGAGATAGCGCGCGTCAGGGCTGTCACCAAGAAACTTTCGGTAATCACCCATCCAGTCCGTAAATTTGGGCTCAGCGGGGTCGCCTTTGGACAGCTGCATTTCAATAGAGGCGGCGAGCAGCTCCAGTAAATACTGATAAATCTCATCATGCGGCAGTGTCGCTTCACTCGCTTGGGAGCGCGAATACGCTTCGCTGCCGGCGAAATCGAGACTGGTGAGTAGGTTCTGGAATGCTTCACTTGCTGCATCGTCCAGTGCCCAAGCATCGTCTGGCGCAGTGATCACCGTCGTTCCGGAAAATCGTCCCGCTTGGTAACTGGCGTAGGTAATGATAATGATAAGAGCAAGTCCGACAATGACACGCATAAGCGAATTACCGCGTACTTGCCATCCGGCACTCATCGGCTAGTGCAGCTCCGACAGGTTCACGATATCCACCTGCGGATGTACGGGGTCATCCGTTCCCACCCAGCGGAAGCACAATGTGCCCTCAGTGTGGCCAGCCGTGGACAACGTATTCACTGCGTCTAAATTAGCGGGCGTCACAATAAGTGTGACTGAGCCATCGGTATTGACCGCTGCCCCATGCTTATTCAGGGATATTCGTTGATACCGATAGTCGAGTGACTCCATCCAGTAATTATCGACCTGCAGATTCCACGTCTGGCATTTGGGAACACGCTCGAGCTTTATGCGAAAGGCTTGGCCAGCCTTGAGTTTGAAGTGCCCGTGGTAGTAAAGAATATTGGGATCCCCACCGACTGACTGACAAAAGGACTGATCCCACAAAGGCAGGGTGTTTGGGTTCTCGATGATCTGTTGGCTCCAGCGAGCAAACAGCCCCAAGGTGTTCTGATAAAACGCGATGGCCTTGTCAAAGTTGGCCGTGGCCGTGGCTAAGTTGAGGGGCTCAGGTGTTGCTCCGCTGTCGCGCCGCCGAATCTGGAATACGGCGGGGCTCTCCGTTGTACGATCCAAAAAAGTTTGCCTAATCAGCAATGACTCGCTGTCTTTATCGATCGGCAACCAGTTGCCCTCGTGCTCATGCCGGCTTAGGACGATTTGGAAGGAACCGTCGTCGGCCGTTGCCAGGGCGTTGCTGTCGAGAAACCCGGTTTCGATTTGTTTGAAGTTTTCCGCATAACTGCCCTTGCTGGTAGCCATGCTGATGTAGTCGACAGTCCCCCGATGACCCGTTAGCAGGTAGTCGTAGCGACCATCGATGACGGCTTTCTCATAAATATTGTCGGGGTTATCGGCGCCGATTTTGATGGTTTCATGAGAGGGCTTGTAGAGCTCTGGGAACTCGGGATCGTTAAATTCTACATACCACTCGAGGGCTGCGCGGGCGATACGCGAGAGGTATCTGAGGCCCTCTGCTTGAGTCTGTTCATCTTGTGGGACACCGTCCTCGCCAAGCAGCGCTCCCGCCGCCTTGAGCGTGTCGCAAAATTCTACCCATTTCGCTTGGCTAATACTCAACCTGATCTCCAGCCTTACTCGGTCACGAGTCCGGGGGCGGCGCCGATTTGTTCGATAGCCAGTACCCCGTCAGACGAGGATAAGAAGAGGTTGGACATGAGTGTGTACTTGGACAGCCGCATTTTCCACTCGCCATTCACGCGCGCGTATACGTCCTCGTAGTAACCGCTCATTAACTGGACCTGTTCTTTCTGAGTCTCAAGGAGCTGAAATCTCATGCGCCACCGCCCCGTCGCCGTGTCCGGCCCGGTCATGACGATTTCGGGGGCCGTCCCGTGGTGCATATCGACGTGTGTCGGGTGGCAGGCGAGTGACTCAAAGACCTCAATGAACGCATCCATGTCCGTGAACTCACCGA
The DNA here is from genome assembly GCA_018666055.1 of Halieaceae bacterium. Classification (GTDB taxonomy): domain Bacteria; phylum Pseudomonadota; class Gammaproteobacteria; order Pseudomonadales; family Halieaceae; genus Luminiphilus. Next base: position 7,888 of record JABJAS010000404.1, read on the forward strand.
TGAACCCAAAGTCGATGCAGAAATCGGCCTCGTCGTAGCACGAGCGCATTCCGGCGATGTCGCGGGTGTCGCAGGCAAACCACCAGCGAGCCTTTAAACGTTTTATGGCCTCAATGTCCTCAAGGGCTTGAACCCTTGAGGTCAGATCATCCTTTGGAGTCATCGCGCGCGTTACTTACCCGGTGCACCGTTAACGCCGGGCCAGCGTGATCCGGAAATGGTGTCTGCGTGAGGCAAGAACGCATCTGGATCAAGGGGCTTTGACAATGTAATGGAACGGTCTAGGAAAATTGGCCACCACAGGTAGGCCGA
>JABJAS010000405.1 GCA_018666055.1 Halieaceae bacterium
GATCCCGCCATTCGGAGGTTCGAATCCTCCCGCCCCAGCCATCCTTACAGTCGCGGGCAGCCGCGTAGAGGGAGCAGCATGTCATCTAAAATGATGGTGTTTTCAGGTAACGCCAACCCCGCGCTAGCGCGTCGGGTCGCGGACCGGCTGTATCTGGCGCTGGGCAATGCTGCGGTCAGTAAGTTTTCTGATGGCGAGATTACCGTTGAACTCAATGAAAACGTGCGCGGCAAAGACGTCTTTGTATTGCAAAGCACCTGTCAGCCGACCAACGATAACATCGTTGAACTGTTGCTCATGATCGATGCTTTGCGCCGGGCATCGGCTGCCAGAATCACTGCCGTAGTGCCCTATTTTGGTTACGCACGGCAAGATCGTCGCGTGCGCTCCGCGCGTGTTCCGATTTCTGCAAAAGTGGTCGCAGACACCATGGTCAGTGTCGGCGTTGACCGCGTATTAACGGTGGACCTACACGCAGAACAAATACAAGGATTCTTCACCGTTCCAGTTGATAACGTGTATGCGTCGTCGATTCTTAACGCTGACATCGTGCGCTGCCAGTATGAAAACCTCATTGTGGTCTCCCCTGATATAGGTGGTGTGGTGCGCGCGCGCGCCATTGCAAAGCAGCTCGATGACGCCGACTTAGCCATTATCGACAAACGTCGCCCGAGAGCTAACGAAGCAGAAGTCATGAACTTAATTGGTGATGTAGAGGGCCGTATGGCCATTTTGGTCGACGACATGGTCGACACTGCTGGCACCTTGTGCACCGCCGCCAACGCGCTCAAGGAGCGTGGCGCCGTGAAGGTCGTGTCCTACTGTACCCATGCCGTGCTATCGGGCAAGGCATTGGAAAATATCAAGCACTCTCAGCTGGATGAATTGGTTGTCACCGATACCATTCCGCTGTCTCCAGAGGCGTTGTCTGTCGGTAAAATCCGTCAACTGACGATTGCTGACTTACTGGCAGAGTCTATCCGCAGAGTCAGTAACGAAGAATCAATAAGCGCGCTGTTTGATTTGACTTAAACAGTGTTTTACCCACCCATCACCGCGTTGGTCGCAGACAAAGTGATGTTTACTAAGGAGCCAGACCATGTCTGAATCTTTTATTGTTGTAGCCGAGACTCGCGTTGACGAGGGGAAAGGTGCGAGCCGCCGCCTACGTCGACTCGAGGGCAAGATGCCCGCTGTTATTTACGGGACCGATCAAGATGCCCAAAGTTTGACACTAATCCGCAAGGATTTTGAATACATGCTGGAAAACGAAGCATGCTTCAGTTCAATCTTAGAAGTTCAAGTAGACGGCAAGTCGCAAAACGCGATCATTAAGGACATCCAGCGGCATCCAGCCAAAGGCTTCCCCATGCACGCTGATTTTTTGCGCGTACGTATGGACCAAGCCATTAAGGTCAATGTGCCGCTGCATTTCATTAATGAAGAGCAGTGCACGGGTGTCAAGCTGGGCGGCGGCATGATCCAGAAGCAAGCCACTGACATCGAAATTCAGTGTCTACCCAAGGATTTGCCAGAGTACCTCGAGGTCGACATGCTAGAGGTCGAACTGGGCGGCATTGTTCACTTATCGGATATCACCCTTCCCGAAGGCGCCATCGCGACCGCTTTGGAATTAGGTGATGATCACGATTTGGCCATCGCCTCGGTCATCGCGCCGAGAGGCATCAAAGACGATGACGAAGATGAAGCCAGCGCAGTTGCTGAAGGCGATTCTGAATCCAGTGACGAAGACGCTGCAGACGGCGACGCTGGCGAGGGCAACGAGGACTGATTGGTCCGTGTCCGGCATCCGACTCATCGTCGGGCTTGGCAACCCTGACGCACAATACGAAGGCACTCGGCATAACGCCGGTGCTTTCTTTGTGCGTCAGCTCGCCAGCCGGTTCAACATCTCGCTCTCGCAAGACAAGAACGCGGTCGGCGAAATCGGTCGTGGCCTGATTGCGGGTCGTGATCTGAGACTGCTCATCCCCAGCACTTATATGAATCACAGCGGACGCTCTGTCGCGGGTACTGCACACTATTATCGAATCGACCCCAGCGACATGCTCATTGCCCACGACGAACTGGATATCGAGCCAGGTGAGGCGCGTTTCAAGCGAGACGGCGGTCATGGTGGCCACAACGGACTGCGTGACATCATTCCCGCTTTGGGCGGCCAACGTGACTTCTGGC
>JABJAS010000406.1 GCA_018666055.1 Halieaceae bacterium
AGAGGTAGTGGCCCAAATTGAAGAGCATTCGATCATGCTTAAAAAACTGGGTTCTTACCCTCGGGCGCCGATTTGACCTCCTCGATTGATCAGAATCCAGTCGTCGCATTTTTGGGGTTAGGCCTGATATCGGGCTCTCTCGCCGGCGCGCTCAAGGCGTCACAATGGGGCGCGGAAATCATCGCATGGGGTCCTCGGGCGCCGTCGCTAGAGCGCGGGCAGGCACTGGGATTGATCGATCGCTTTTCGCTGGATTTAGCGCAGGTGGTGAACGAGGCTGATCTGATCGTTATTGGTGCGCCGCCCGTTGCCACGGCGGAGTTGTTACCCGAAGTGTTAGCCCACGCGGCTCAGGGGAAACAACCGGTAGTCACTGATATGGCCAGTATCAAGGGCGCTATCGTTGACGCGGCGCAACCTTTCTATCCAAGATTTGTGCCGGGGCATCCTATCGCGGGAAGCGAGCACAGTGGTGTCCAGGCGGCAAATAGCGATCTTTTTCAAGGGCGAGAGGTCATTTTGACCCCCGTGGAGGGCACTGCGCCGACTGCGATCGCAACGGTCGAGGCGCTCTGGGTGGCCGCGGGTGCTCGGGTCACACAGATGTCGGTGGCTGACCATGATGCGGCATTGGCTGCCAGTAGCCACATGCCTCATATGCTGGCGTATGTGCTGACGGCAATGCTGGGTAGCCACGCCTCAGACCCTATGAAACATGGTGGTGGTGCCTTGCGGGATATGACCCGAATAGCGGGCTCTGACCCAATGATGTGGCGTGACATTGCATTGACCAATCGCGACGCCCTATTAGAGGCAATGGACGCAGTCTCGAAAGAGCATGACCACTTGAGGACGCTGATTGCAGAGCGCGACGGCGCCGCTTTAGAGGCGTTGTTCAGCGACTGCCGCGGCTTGCGTCGCGAGCATGATGGGATTCTGAACCCCATTCCCAAGAACGAGGAGTCCTCAGCCTAATGCAGTTTTCTTTGGCGCCAGGAGGCAAGCTCACTGGGCGCATTCGCGTGCCGGGTGATAAATCGATGTCGCATCGCTCGATCATGCTCGGCGCGATTGCAGAGGGTCGCACGTCGGTGAGTGGGTTCCTAGAGGGGGAGGACGCTCTGGCGACGCTATCGGCCTTCCGAGCGATGGGGGTCGAAATCAGTGATCCACAATCGGGTCGACTGACGATTGAGGGTGTGGGCCTGCGAGGTCTTCACGCACCTAAGCAGACGCTAGATCTGGGTAATTCGGGCACCAGTATTAGGTTGATGTCGGGGCTTTTGGCGGGGCAGTCGTTCGATACCGTGCTGACAGGAGACGAGTCGCTGCTGCGCCGCCCCATGGGCAGAATCATTAACCCGTTGAACCAAATGGGCGCATCGATCGATGCGCGGGAAGGGTGTCCTCCGCTGAACATTCGGGGGACGGGGTCTTTGGCTGGTATCCATTACGATTTGCCGGTTGCCAGCGCGCAGGTCAAGTCCAGCGTTTTATTGGCTGGCTTATACGCGTCGGGTCGCACCAGTGTGACGGAACCCGCGCCCACGCGCGATCATACAGAGCGAATGTTGAGGGGCTTTGGGTACAGCGTCAGATGCGAAAACGGCGTCATTAGTGTGGCAGGCGGCGGTGTTCTCCGCGGCACAGAGATTGATATTCCCGCGGATATTTCGTCCGCGGCATTTTTTATGGTGGGCGCGTCAATTGCGCCCGGTTCGGATTTAATGCTGGAGCATGTGGGTTTAAACCCAACCCGCGATGGTGTCATTACGATTTTGCGAGCGATGGGTGCCGATATTGAAGTCAGTCATGAGCGCACCGTGGGTGGTGAGCCGGTGGCAGATCTCCGTATTCGTTACGCGCCGCTGCGCGGGATCGATATTCCTGTGGAAGAAGTGCCGTTGGCCATCGACGAGCTGCCCGCGATTTTAGTGGCTGCGGCCTGCGCTGAGGGCGTCACGGTGCTGCGAGGTGCTGAGGAGCTGCGTGTCAAGGAAAGTGATCGCATCGCCAGCATGGCAGAGGGCCTGAGCCATATAGGGATCCGCAATACCGTGGCACCGGACGGCATCACCGTGGTCGGCGGTACGCCATCGGGTGGTGTGATTACCACGCATCATGATCACCGCATTGCGATGAGTTTCGCGATGGCAGCGTTGCGTGCCTCTGATCCCATCATTGTGACGGACTGTGCTCACGTCGCGACCTCGTTTCCGGGGTTCGCTGAATTGGCGGCTAACACGGGTTTGCGGTTGACTGTGACGGCATCATGACTGGAGTGGTCGCAAGGAAAGCGCCTGTCGTCTGCGTGGATGGTCCAAGCGGAGCGGGTAAAGGCACCTTGGCACAGAGCCTCGCGGACACTCTGGGTTGGAATTTATTAGACAGTGGTGCGCTCTATCGGGTCGTGGGGTTGGCGTGTTTATCCGTTGGCGTCCCACTGGATCAGGCACAGCGAGTGGCGGTCGTTGCCCGCAGCCTTGATGTCACCTTTCAGCCTGGCGCCGAGGGCGTGGCCGTCTGGTTATCGGGGCAGAATGTCACCCGTGAGATTCGCTCCGAGGAGGGTGGCATCAGTGCGTCGACGGTCGCAGCATTACCGGAAGTGCGCGAGGCGTTGCTACTGAGACAACGGGAACTGGCGAGATTACCGGGATTGGTTGCCGATGGCCGAGACATGGGGACCGTAGTGTTCCCGAGCGCTGAGCTGAAAATCTTTCTGACTGCCAGTGCGGAGGCCCGTGCTGAGCGCCGCTACCATCAGTTGCAGGGTCGTGGGGAGAGTGTTAGTCTCCCGCGCCTTCTGGCGGCCATCAGGGAACGCGATGCTCGGGACGAATCTCGATCAGCTTCGCCCTTGGTACCGGCTGACGATGCCATCGTGCTCGATAGCACTGCGTTGTCTGCTAGTGAAGTGTTGAGCCGAGTGTGTGAATTGGCAAACGCCAGAGAAATTATGGGAGAGGCTTCGGAGAAACGGCTGGACTCCGCCGAAGCGTCGAGACAATAAACCCGGCTAAGTCTAGTAGCTGGAAGGGGTGCACGTTGCCCCGTTACCGTAGGACACCATCATGAGCGAATCCTTCGCCGAACT
>JABJAS010000048.1 GCA_018666055.1 Halieaceae bacterium
CACGCCAGGTTGCGAGGGCGCCAAGCTACGCAATTTCGGTATGACCCTTGGGATTCGTGATACGCGAAAAATTGATGCGGTCTACAATATGACTGAGTCGGATGTTCGAGAGCAGGGGCGCTTTGAAGACAGCATCGGCATTTTCCCCGAATTTATTGACGGCTACGGCATTCTCATCCTGCCGACGACCGGTCGTTACTTTCAAGTGCCCTATCGGACACTGATACCCCAAGGCGTCAAACACCTGATTTGTGCGGGTCGCATTACCGGAGGTGACCGGGTCAGTCATGCCGCGACACGCAACATGATGTGCTGCACTGTGACAGGACAAGGCGCTGGTGTAGCGGCGGCGATTGCGGTAAAGCACGACCGTGGATTCAATGAACTCGATGTTGAACGAGTGCAGACGGAGCTGAAACGACAAAGCGTCAGGTTGCACTGAAGTCGCGGAGCATTATGACGGGACAGGAAGCGACAATGATGCACACCAAACGCTGGCAAAAAAGAGGGTCCACGATTACAGCGCCCTGTGCTGGTCGGAGACTGTATCTCTCCCGGTCCCTACTGCCTGTCGACAGCCGTCGCGTCATGAGGCAACCAACCGACAGCGACCCAAGCGCCGACTCATACAAAAGCACCACGCTGCCTCCCTTCGGCCGTTATCGGATGTCACGCCCATGAATCACACCGGCAGGCAAACCAGCGCCATATCGCTGGATGACGCCAAGCTTCAACTGGCCGACGACGGCTTCGCCCTGCTGGTCGGGATGTGCGAGACCGGGCTCGTAACACGCCTGCTCGAGGTGTCAATGGAGCGCAGTCGCGCAGTAACCCAAGCGCTGGGCACCAAGACTATCGGCATCGGCAGTGCGGCCGGATTCCAAGAGATCGTGCAGCGTTCGCCAGGCCGCTGGGACATTCCCGTTTCGCCGACCGAGTTCGGTGTCGAGCACCAATCACTGCCTTGGTGGCCGCTCATCGCCGACACGCTGGGCACTGATGCCGAACACGCCTTCAGTGGCGTCGTGTATTCAGATCCCGGCAGCCCCGCCCAGTTCTGGCATATCGACTCACCCCACGTGACTGCGGAACATCAGCAACCCCATGCGCTTAACGTCATGGTCGCACTGCACGACATTACGCTGGCAATGGGCCCCACCGAGCTTGCCAGCGGTTCGCACCGGCTGACCAACCACCTTCACAACCCAGCACTCGTCAGCGACGAGCTGGTTTACCAGCACGAGACGACCCGTCCCGAACTGCTGGTGGCGCACACCTTGGGCAAGGTACCAGAGAGAATGTCATTCCCATTGACAGCAGGTTCATGCCTCTTGTTCGATGATCGTATATTGCACCGCGGGCTGGGTAACGACTCGACGAGCCGACGCAGCGTGGCCTACTTCTCTTACCGTAAAGCGGACTACTGCGAGAACACTCACTTTGAATCGCAGCGTTCGATCTACCCGACCTGAGGTTGAACGGTCGCTCAATCTAGTCGCTGAGAACACATTGACTTGGCGGAGCAGTTCGCAACATGATGCAGCCGACATCGGCCACCCTTTGTGATATTGAGTCTATGAAAGCCACTGTCTTCTTGTTCCTGTCGCTACTGGCAACACCAATGCAAGCGGCTGAGCCGGCCAACCTCGATCCCGAGACCGTTGGTTTTTCCAGCGCCCGACTCACCAGAGTCACTGAGTTCGTTGATCGCGAAATCATAGCGGGCAGGCTGGCGGGGGCCGTCACAATGATCGCCCGACACGGGCAGATCGTGCACTTCGAATCTGCAGGTCAATATGGTCTCGAGGACGACCGGCCGCTCGGCACAGACGCCTTGTTTCGCCTCTTTTCCATGACCAAGCCGATTACGACGGTGGCGGCAATGATCCTCTACGAAGAAGGCGCCTTCCATCTCGGTGACCCCATCGCCAAATATCTGCCGGAGTTGGGGGAAATGTCACTGTTGATCGACGGAGAGCAGGTGGCTCCCAACACTCCGATGACCATCGAACAATTGATGACCCACAGCGCCGGACTCACCAATGGCTGGCATATCGAACATCCGGTTGAGCGGGCGTATCGAGATGCCGCGCTGCAAAAAAGCCCCGATCTAGACACCTTCATCAAGACCCTTGGCACCCTCCCACTCCGTTTTGAGCCGGGCACTCGCTATCACTATAGCGTTGCGACAGATGTGCTGGGTGCACTCGTAGAACGACTCAGCGGCCAAACGCTGGAGCAGTTTTTGCACGAACGGATTTTCGAACCCCTTGGTATGCGGGATACCTATTTCAATGTGCCAGCCGAAAAAACCGACCGTTTGGCCAGCGATCACCTCTGGGATGCCGAGAGCCAACAAATCGTTCCCATGCCTGAGGGGCTGCTACCACCCCCTTCGGGCGTCACCCTGTTCTCAGGCGGTGGTGGCCTGTTTTCGACTGCCAAAGACTACTGGCGCTTTTGCGAGATGCTCCGCCGTGGCGGCCAGCTGGAGGGTATTCGTATCCTCGGTCCGAAAACCGTGCAAGCGATGACCATGGCGCGCCTAACACCTGATGTCAGGGACAATGGCGCGAAAGAATACCCCGCCTCTCATCTGTATCCGGGGCAATCCTTTGGGCTCGGGTTCGGTGTGATCACCGACCCTGCCCAGTCCCAAGTGATCTCGTCCCAAGGTGAGTACTCGTGGGGTGGCATCGCCAATACTAAATTCTGGGTAGATCCAGAAGAGGACCTGGTCGTCATATTGATGACTCAGGTTATCGGCGCTCCATACGGTGATCGCTTGCGCTTTGATCTCAAAGTGGCCACCTATCAAGCGCTCTCGACCCTCGGATCATCAAACCCTTAACGGCTGCAACATCTGCCTGCGCCTAAAAGCCAGCGTATAGATCGTCGCGTAGATCCCCACCACCGTCAGGCCAACCCACTCAATCTTAAAAGGTGTGAACTGAAAGGCCAGTATCAAGGTGAGGAGGATCACCCAATTCACAGCAACATAACGACCGGTACCCAATGCCTCCACAGTAAAACCAATATTGTGGGTATAGAGCCTGGTGAGGGAGTCGAGGGAATTCACAACAAATAGGACGCCGACACCCATCATCGCCCAGCTCATCGGGCCCGCTATCGAGATCTCGTTGGCGAAATACCAATACAACACCGAAAACCACAAGGCAATCGGGATCGAAGGCACGATCAATAACAACAGTAATAGCTGCCAAGCAGCAAAACCGCTCACA
>JABJAS010000407.1 GCA_018666055.1 Halieaceae bacterium
CTCGAGCAATGTCTCATGAAAAGGCGTACCTGCGGGGCCCAGTTGATAACCAATGTCCTCGGCCGCCGACACCATGCCAGCGCGATTTCCTTGAACCGTGGCCTTCAGCAAGTCGCGATAGGCGCCGGTAAAAGCTGCCTTAAAGCGTCTCGAGGCCCCAAAATCTAGCAAGATCACCTGCCCGGTATCGGAGTCGTAGCGGTAATTGGCAAAGTTGGGATCGGTTTGCACCAAGCGCAACTCAAACATCTCGACCAGCAATAACTCAAAGAGCAATGACCACACTCGATCACGTTCTTCTTGAACCTGATGTATCACGTCTTCAATGGGCACACCCGGCACATAGGTCATGCCGAGTACGCGTGAAGCGCTCAGGGAGGGAATCACGCGCGGGAGTAAAAATCGCTCATCGTCACCCAGTGCCCTGACAAATGCGTTGAGGTATCGGGCCTCCTGCTCATAGTCGGCCTCCTCGCGCAATTGCGCCTTTACCTCAGCCAACATGGGCGTAATGTCCATATGCTTCGGTAGCAAACCAGAGACCCGCAGCAGCGTGGCAAGATTGTCCACATCGGAATCGATACTTTCGCGTACCCCGGGGTATTGCACCTTCAATACGGCAGCGCGGCCATCTCGCGTGGTCAGGCGGTGTACCTGTCCAATCGAGGCGGCGGCAAATGGCTTTTGCTCAAAGTGCTTTAGCTTTTTGACATAGTCTGCCCCAAAGGCATCGCTTAGCACCTCGTCGAGCTGACTATCGGGCATGGTATAGGCCGCGTCACGCAGCGTCGCCAAAATATCGGCCAGCTCTCGTGGTAAAAAATCGCCGGTATCCATCGAAAAGATCTGCCCCAACTTCATGGCGGCACCGCGCATCTCAGCGAGCCGCTGGGTCAGCCTTGAGGCATTGCTAGGTGTTAACAGAAGATCTCGTGCTTTAGGACGCCGACCCGAAGCCACCTGCTTAACGCCCTCGGCTAACATACTGCCCGCCACCCCGCCCGCAAGACGCGCAAACTTGCCAAAGCGCCGTGCACGACCTCTGGGTACCGCTTGGCTCTCACTGGTCACTCAGCATGTCCTAGTGTTTGCTTGGCTTGGGGTGGTTTGCGTGCGTAGGCGTCAAGAAAAGGCGCCGCAATCTCATCCCCGTTAAACTCGGCCTGCAGTACGGCAATGAAAGTGAACACACCCGTGAGTTTTCGGGCCACCATGGCAAAGTCGCCACTAGGAAGCGCAAACTGCCGACTCGTCATGGAACGGGCCACATGACGCCCCGTCCGATTAATCAATTCAGAACGGCCCCAGCAATACTCGCCGTTGCGATTAAGGTACTCAGCCGGCAACTGAGCCGCTGGTCGCAGAGGCTCGAGTAAATTGGTGACAAAGGTTTTAAAGGTTGCTTGTGCATGGCTCTCAGCATCGGGTAGCAGGCAACCGAGGCGCGTTAGAGCATCGAGTAAAAGGACATCATCGTCCTGCAGGCCCGCCACAATCGTTTCGCACAGTGCGCTGCGTACCGCATCATCCAGCGCCATGACCGAACCAAAATCGAGCAAGATCAGCTCATCCCCGCTGTCACTGATCAAGTAATTGCCAAAGTTGGGATCGGTCTGCACCAACCCAAGGTCAAACACCTCAATAAAAAATAGTTGTAGCATCAAGCGCCCAAGCGCATTCCGCGTGCTTTGGGATAGCGCTGCTACCGCTGACGATCCAGCTCTATGGCCCTCAACGTAGTCGAGCGTCAACACCTGAGGTCCGCAGTAGTCTTTCCAAAACTGCGGCACCGTGAGCGCCACCTCAGTTTCGGTCAGATGAGGGTGATGATCTAGCGCGCTAGCGAAGGCCCGCGCCATGGCCTGCTCTCGCGGGTAGTCCATTTCGGCGTGAAGCTGCTCATGAAGCGTCGTAAGCCAGCTATCGAAATCGCGGCTCGCGGGTATCCAACGTGCCAGCCGCAGCATGCGCACCACCGCGTTAAAGTCATCATCAAGCACCTCCGCGAGTTCAGGGTATTGCGCCTTGAGCACTACTTCTTGACCAGTCGATTTAATGCGCGCTCGATGAACCTGCGCTAACGATGCCGCTGCTAAGGCCTCAGTCTCGATGTCGAGGTCATCAAATTGTTCCCCTAATGACGCGCGGAAATGGGGTTCCATGTCGGCCCAAGGCAGCGCCTCGGTCTCTGCTTCGAGCTCATGAAACGCGCGGGTTAGCGGCGCCGGCAAAAAGTGCTCGCCAAGAAGGGCAAACAGCTGCCCTATCTTGACGTAACTCCCTTTGAGCGTGCCGAGTTGTTGGGCAAAGCGGCGGGCTTCTCGGTCGAGCCGGGCCTCATCGCCTGCGTCTTCACCCCGCAGTCGTTTGATAGCACCGTCAATGGCAAAGACACCACCCGCTCGCGCACCCGCAAGCGACACGCTCAGGGCACGGCTGAGCGCACCGCGACGAATAGTATGGCTTTTTGGCATGTCGGTAATACGCGACACGACTGACAGCAGACTACTCCCCGCCGAAAATCCGCCAGGCCATCTCCACTATCAGCATCAGCGGGATTACCAGATCACCAATTTGAATGCATAGGCCGCACAAAGTGCGCTCAATGAGACAGCGACTGCTGCCGACTGAACAACGACTTGAGTTGGCGATAAAGGGGCTGGTAGAGCTGATCGTAAATGGCGTGGTAGGTCGGCACGGCGTCGGGGTTGGGATAAATTCGTGTGGGCAAGCCGACCATATTCTCGGCCGCCGCTTCGATCGAGCGGTGCCACCCCATTGCAGCGGCACCAATCATCGCAGCACCGCGACCACTGGCTTCGCAGTCGTCAAATCGCTCCACCGGCAGATTCAATACATCGGCAATGATTTGCGCCACATAATCACTTTGCGCACCTCCCCCAGACAGTCGAATACACGTGATGGGGGTTTTGGTTCGTCGTTCAGTGCGTTCTCTACCCGACTGCAGTGCAAAAGCCAGGCCTTCGATCAGGGCGCGATAAATATGAGCGCGGGTGTGAAAATCTTGGAAGCCAATAATACTGCCTCGACCCTCGGGTCCTGTTTCACCGAGCACCGGATTCCAAAACGGTTGCAGTATTAAGCCCCCAGCGCCGGGCTCGGTTTGTTCGAGTAATTCGTCCAATAAGATCTCGGGCGCCACGTGCTCGCGGATGGCCCGCTGCCTTTCCTCTGCGCCAAACTGCGCTAAGAACCAGCTCACCATCCAAAACCCTCGAAACACCTGAATCTCGGTATTAAATTGGTCGGGTATCGCAGCAGGGTAGGCCGGCATAAAAGGCACCACCTCAACATAGCGAGCCCGTGAGGTATTGATCGTTGCGGTTGTGCCACAAGACACACTTGCCACAGATTCAGCCAGCGCACCCACACCTAATACCTCACAGGCCTTATCGGCTGCACCAGCTATCACCGGCAGGCCCTCAGGTAAGCCCGTTGCTTGCGCGGCCTCCTTGGTCACCGCACCAAGCTGAGTGCCAACCGGCTGTAGCTTGGGCAAGGTGTCTTTTTCGACAGCGAGGCTGTGCCATTTCCAATCTGATGCAGCACACCAATCATGCTGCTTGAAATCAAAGGGCAGATAACCCACTTGACTGCCGATGCTGTCCACCACGTCACCGGTGAGGCGCAAGTTGAGGTAGCCCGACAACAAAAGGTAATGTGCGGTGTTCGCCAGAAGACCCGGTTGCTGCTGCTCTAACCAGTTTGCCTCCGCCTCTCCCTCAAAGTTATCCACCACATCACGAATACGGAGCAGGCTAAAGAGCAGTCGCCAGAACCAGGGAAGTTTCTGTCGCAGCGCGGCCCGCCGCTGATCGGTCCAAATGATCGCCGGACGCAGGGGCTGTTGATTTTCATCGAGGTTGATGATCGTCGCCCGCTGCGTCGTCACGACCACTGCCGCTATCTCGGTGGGCTCAATACCCTGTGTCCACAGACCTTGGCAACTCGCGATCAGTAGGCGCCAGAACCCTTCGACATCATGCTCTGTCCAGCCGGGCTGTGGATGTTGATAATCCTCGATCGGCAATTGGCACTTCGCCACGCAATCGCCACTGCCGCGATACGCCAACGCCCTAACGCTCTGGGTACCAAAATCAACGGCAAGAATCAGTGACGGCGACGATAAGGCGGCGGCAGTCATGGTGCCGACTCTCAGTGATCGCTCAGGGGCGGCAGTAGATTGCCCGGATTCAAAATGCCTTGAGGATCCAACGCGTTTTTAACCGTGCGCAGCAACGACACGCCGCTCTCCCCCAAATCATGATGTAAATAGTCTCGCCGCAACCGGCCGGAACCATGGTGGTGCGCAATGCCACCGCCAGCTTGCGCCGTCGCCGTCAGTGCACGATCCCAGCTGTCGAGGTAACGATCACCCATCATTTGAGTATCGCCCGGCATACAGGCAAAAGTGAAGTACAGATTGATGCCCGAGCGATACACATGAGAACTGTGGGCAGAGGCATTCACGCAGTCAGGTACCGCTTTGAGCGCTGCCACGACGTCAGTATAAATCGCATCGATTTGACTCCAACTACCCGACACTTCGATCGTATCCGCAATCAATCCTTGATCGAGCAAATCACGCCACTCGGGGACGTTATTGCGGTGCCCCATCCAGTTAGCCGCCGCAGCGGCATCAGCAGCGGCCAACCCCAACCCAGTCATGATGTCCTGAATGGCGTGCATTTCAGCCTCCACGCGGGCGGCTGGCCCCTCGTGGACCAATAGGATAAGGCCACTGTCACCGCGTTCATGATCGGGGAATAATCGCGCGACCTCTGATGCATCGTATTGACGCATCACAGGGGGCTTCCAATCCTGCTGAATGATTTCACGCTGCGCACGAAATCCGGTTGCCATATCAGCGCAATACCAGGCACTGAACTGCCTCGATTCGGGCTGTCGCCGCAATGACAAGGTCACCGACGTCACCACGCCATGGGTACCCTCTGCACCCAGCGCTAAGTGCCGAAGATCAGGGCCTGACGCAGCACGAGGCGCTTTACCCAATGTCACCTTTTCGCCACTCGCGAGCACAAAGTCGATGGTATACACGATGTCTTCGATATTGCCGTAGGCCGTTGAAAACTGCCCCGATGCGCGGGTCGACACCCAGCCCCCCACCGAGCTAATACCGATCGACTGGGGCCAGTGCCCCATAGTGAGGCCTCGCTCAGCGACGGCCTCCTCCGCCACCAGCCCATTGATACCCGCCTGAACTGTAAGAAGCAGATTCTCTTCATCGATTTCAATCACTTGATTCATCGAGCTCATGTCGAGCAAAATTTGGTCGTCGCTGGGTTCAATGCCCCCGCAAACACCACTGCCTAAACCCCAGGGGATCACGGCAATACCGTGTTCAGTGGCGTGACGCATCAACGCTTGAACCTCTTCCGTCGATTCGGGCCGCACCACACATCCCGGCGTGGGGAGTGTCTCGCCC
>JABJAS010000408.1 GCA_018666055.1 Halieaceae bacterium
ACTTACTCGACTATATCTGGGCACCAGCGATTGCCTGTGCGCTGATGATCATGCCCGCAGCCTCCATGCTCATGTTCACTGCAGTGGATCCGGGTTATTCACAAATGGTGATTGCCATAGTGTTACTAGGCGTTGCCGCTGGGGTCGAGTACGACTTACTGGCTTATTTGGTCTCGCGGTATTTTGGTGTCCGCAGCTATTCCCGGATCTACGGCGCACTCTATGCGCTCTTTGGATTAGGGGCGGGATTTGGTCCTGCCACCTTTGGCTGGATCTACAGTAGCTCGGGTTCTTATGATCAAGCCCTGTATTACTCGATGTGGGGATTTATCATTTGCTCTCTCGCCCTATTATTACTCGGTCGATATCGCGACGAACAGTTAAAGGCCATGGTCTAAACCGCCGATGAAACCGGATCCAAAGCTCAACCGGATCGCACCTGATGAGATGCCAGACGACATGGCTTCAGCCTGTCGCCACTCCATGGACCTGCGGGGAGACGCCACATTTTTTGAAGTCTTCGCGAATCATCCCGATCTGTATCGATGGTACGTTAATCAGTTTTATGGCCATGTCTTTCGCGGTGGCAAAGTCGCGCAGCGCTATAAAGAGCTGCTCCGACTCCGACTCTCCACTTTGCACGGTTGCCGCTTTTGTAACCAAGGCAATCGGCTTGATGCGATCGAGGCGGGCCTCACCGAGGCACAGATCGCTGCGTTTGAATCACCCGAATCGGGAACGTTCACGCCGGCCGAGCTGGCCGTACTGGCGCTGGGGGCAGAGCTGGCGCTGACCAATTCAACCGGCGTACTCAGTGAGGCATTGCATGGCCAGCTGGCTGCGTATTTTGATGATGCTCAAATCTTAGAGCTGGGCCTCGTAGGTGGCATTTTGGCGGGCGTGGCAAAATTTATGTTTACCTATGACCTAGTGGAAAAAGAGGACAGCTGTCCCTTTCATCCCGTCACTTAAGATCAACTTTTGCTCGTCACAAAATCGCTGACCAGAGTGGCGATCACCTCTGCCCCTCTCTCAAAAGCCGGCGCCATGACGTCATCTCGCTCAACTAAAGTGGCGTCCGGTATCCAGTCGGCGGTTTGCAGCGTGCCGTCGCGCAAACTCGATTGCGTGGCGATCACCAGCGTCGGTTTTTGAACCTGCCGGCAAGCCGCCTCCACCTCATAGGTGGCGGCCGCATGATAGCCCGCATTACGGTTCTCCCCTGCGCTGATAAAATCGATGAATAAATCAAAGGCCCGGTCATAGGGCACATGCGCTAATCGATCAACAACCATCGACTGGAAAAGCCCGTTTAACGGATCTTCCTGTGTCAAATACTGAGGCGGTATGGTCAGTGATTCTCGCAGTGATGCCATGTCTGGCCCCGCGAATACGGGAACGTCCACTAACACTAAACCCGCAACCTGCTCGGGAAAGCAGTGCGCCATATCGATAGCGACTAAGGCGCCTGAGTGAAAGCCTGTCAGCCATACCGGCGTTGATGAAGCCGCTAACAACGGAGACATCGCACGCGTGAACCCCCCCACCGTGGGCGCGTCACCCAAGGGATCAGAGCCGCCATATCCGGGGAGGTCAGCACTCCATACCGGCCCCTCGTAGGCCGCGGCAAAACTTGCGAAGAAACGCCCGCCAAAGGGTACTGGCGGCAAACAGATCAGGGGTGGCTGATTGGACTGACTACGCATCCATGACCACACATGAAGCTGCCCCTCAGCATTGTCGATATAACTGCGGCGGATATGGGTCATCTACAGTAGCCCCTCATGTTCTGTCACACCGCGGCCATAATTTGCCAAAATACCGCGCAACCCGAGGAGAACCGGCACCCCAAAGATCACCGGAATGAGCGCCATCGAATAGCGAATGCCATCGACGCCAAAAACATGATCATTCAATAGCGCCACGGTTGTGGGACCCACAAATAAGCCCGCCATGCTGATACACATGTAATACAGCGCCACCGTTTGTGCCTTGATCGGGCCCGGAGCGATGCGCAATAGTGCAGTAACACCCATGGCAGAGGTCATGCCTATTCCCATATTGTTCACTGCAAAGACCCCCATTGCCAAGGGTGCCGTGGGCATTAACGGAAAGGTCGCGCCCGACACGACAGTTACCAAC
>JABJAS010000409.1 GCA_018666055.1 Halieaceae bacterium
GAATGTCATTCAGTGTGTCTGACAATCTGTTGGTGGAGGGGGTGATCCGTGACGATTCAGCTACGACGATGGTTTGTGGTGATTGCGGTGGGCGTATTGCTGAGTAGTGCTGTGATCCGTGACTCCCACTCGTCTGAGCGTCCGAGCGCTGGCACGTTGTTGCGCGAGTCGCTCATTGGGTTGGCCGACCAAGAAGTCATTGTGAACGAGGTTGATATACCCCCCAATACGGAGCTGCCTTGGCACTCCCATCCGGGGACTGAGATATTTTATGTACTCTCAGGGTCCATTGTATTGATGCAAAGGAATCAAACGGATATCCAGAGTCAGGAGGGTGAGGTGCGCATGATCCCAAGAGGCGTGGTACACAGCGGCAAAACTGCGGAGGAGGGTGCATCGTTATTGATTGTAAGAGTGCATGACGCGGGTCAGCCAGAGCGCATCTTAGAGACGCAACCATAGCGAGACCGTGACGTGTTCCGTGTTAAGACGTTATTCCCTGACGGGAGAGGAAGACGAAAAGTGTTGATACACAGCGCCTATGACTCAACCACACTGACGATAATGTATTCACAGTGATCATTAATAGCGGCAATCAATGAAAATCACGCTGGGTCCTGGTGCGATCGTGGCGGCGGCATTTATCGGCCCCGGTACGATCGCGACAGCTGCCGCCGCTGGTGCGAGTTCAGGTATCACATTGCTGTGGGCGATTTTACTCTCGGTGGTTGCTACGCTGGTATTACAAGAGCTTTCGGTTCGAAGCGCCCTTGCGACGAATCGTGACTTAGCCGCGCTGATTCGGTTACTGGGTGAGCGCGAGTGGTGGGGTGGAGCGCTTGCTCTTTTAGTATTGTGCGCCATTGGCGTCGGCAACGCGGCTTACCAATCTGGCAATCTGTCGGGTGCAGGCTTAGGGCTGAGCGCGTTATTACCGGTTCCCTTTGCCTACGCGGTGACTGCCAGCGGCATGGTATCCGCGAGTCTCATTCTGCTCGATCGTTATCGTGTTTTAGAACGTGTTTTGGTGATCTTAGTTGTGTTGATGGCTTGCCTGTTTATTGGGCTCGCGGTGTTCTGCATGCCTGAGCTACTTGCTATGCATCACGCGCTCATCTTGGCTCCTGACGCATCGAACACGTTGACACTTGTATTGGCGCTCATTGGCACTACCGTCGTACCGTATAACCTTTTTCTGCACGCCACTGCAGCTCGGCGACGGTGGTTGGGCGTGCCACTGGCGCAAGCGATACAGGAGGCACGCACTGAGGCCACATTGGCGATTGCGCTGGGTGGCATCATGACTGTGGCGGTCATGGTGGTGGCAACCGTGGTGCTGCAGGGAGAGAGCGAAGGCCCCATTTTGGAGCGGTTAATGATCGCAATCGATCACCGTCTTCCGGGAGTGGGCACGTGGGTGGTCGGTGGTGGCCTATTTGCGGCGGGACTGACATCGGCAATCGCGGCGCCGATAGCAGCGGGTTGGACCGTGTGTGGTGTCATGGGGTGGTCGACCGACGCACAGAGTCGGCCGTTTAAGGTGGTGGCGCTCAGTGTGTTAGGTGCAGGCCTGACGTTTGCACTGCTGATACCACGGCCGGATGTATTGATTATCGCCGCGCAAGCCACCAACGCGGTGCTGTTACCGCTCATTGCGGGCATCTTGTTGATTGTCGCCAATAGCGCGCTGGTACCGGCGCCGTATCGCAATCGACGGGTGCAAAATGGTGTGGCCGCGAGTGTGGTTCTGCTGGTGGTTACTTTAGGTCTGAGTAAGCTGATGAGCTTGGTAGGCTGACTGGCCGCCGTTGCCCAACAGAAATTATCTTGATCCCCTAGAAATAATTACTGATCGGTTACCGGGTGCTCGATGAGGAGTGTGGGAATCGCCAAAGTATGCGATTTCACGGTGCACACTCGGGTGCCGGGTTTGCGCCCCGCTTTGACATCCGTCACATCGACACCCGCCGACAGTAACCGCTTTTGCGTGGCGTCGATATCGGCCGTTTTGAGCGCGAGTCCCCACATTTCGTCATGATCGGGCGCTTTGTCAGAGGCGATCACTTCGATACTCATGGAGCTTGCCCTGAAAAAAAGCTGTGTACCACCCCATTCGGGTACCGCTTGCTCTAGTGCTAAACGAACACCGAGCTGTTCACCATAAAATCGTTTGGCAGCGTCTGCACTGTGCGTTTTCACTACGACATGATCGACTGCAGTAATGGGTGACTCTGCCAGTGCCGCCGATATTGGCAAAGAAGACGTCTCGCTGTGCTCAATACAAAACGAGAAGATGCCCCGAGCGGCCTCTGCATCCCAAAAAATATTCCGCCAGTGACGCTGCGCTCCGGTGTTGTCGTCGATGCCCTGCCCAGGCACTGGGTCGGATGCCATGAGGTCAAACGAGCGTGCCCGCTCTATAAAAGCGGTCGCGTCTTGCGTACCAAAGACGAGTCCGCCCAAACCAGGGCCGCGCGTATCCAATAGCGTTTGTACGATGTCGGCTGCGGGCCCACTCCCTTGTACCGCGAGTAATTCGAGATAGACATTGTCGAGTTGGAACAACGTATTGGCAGTACCGTAGTCGGGGTGAGTTCCCTGCCAGCTAGGCGACCTCCCCAATAAGATAGAATACTGCTCGGTAGCGTCTTGCAGATCTGATACGACGATAATGAGATGATCAATGCTCGTGTGTTGTTTTTTTTGATGGGCCATAGACGTGTCATCCGTTTAAGCTTTTCGGCCAGTGCTGCGCTAAGCGAGCGCGCTGGTAAGAGTCAATGCGCCACCCTAGGTGATCTGCAATAAGATCGCCACCGTGGCTGTGAAAAGCACAACGTACTGCGACAGTGACGAGGCCGCTAATGAGCACGATGGATGCAGATAGATCTGCCACACAAAGTGATACGCGATGCCGCTGAAAAAAGATAACTCCTCACGATGACGGATCAAGCATGACCTATCAGGGCCCTCGCTACATGATGATCAGTGCCTTGGCGTTTGCGCTGATGGGATCATTAGTCAAATTAGCCGGTGAGATGGCCATCCCTTTGCTGCAGATTATTTTTGTCAGAGCGGTGATCTCTGCGGTGCTGTCGTTATGGGATTTGAGGCGTGTCGGGGTCAATCCGTTGGGTCATCGGCGTGGTTTGTTGCTGGCCCGAGGATTGTCGGGATTTTTAGCGTTGATGGGCGTGTTTTATGCCTTGATGCATTTGCCTCTCGCGCAAGCCACCGTGTTGCAATATCTTCACCCAGTATTTACCGCGTTGCTGGCCTTTATCTTTCTTTTGGAACGCCCTTCAGCTGCGACGGTCCTTTGTGTTCTGCTCAGCCTCATCGGCTTGGGTTGTATGGTGTCTCCTTACTGGGTGAACACTGAGCCAGCGGACTTGTCGCATGTGGCGTTGTTAGCTGGGTTAGGGGGGGCTTTGGGCAGTGGTATTGCTTACACACTGGTGCGGAAACTGGTCGCCACGGAGCATTCCAGCGTGATCGTGTTGTATTTCCCCCTCGTGTGTATTCCCGGTACCTTATTGTTGGGTGCAGAAGGTTTTATTTGGCCAACGCCGACAGGCTGGTTGATCTTAGCGGGTATTGGTTGTTTTACGCAGCTAGGTCAGGTGGCCCTGACCAAAGCGATGCAGTGGGATTCAGCCAGTCGCGCCACAAGCCTCAGCTATGTGCAAATTTTGTTTGCGGCGGTCTTGGGCTGGTGCTTTTTTGCCGAGACACCCGCTTTCACCACGCTCTTGGGCAGTGGCTTTATTCTACTCGGTGCGGGGATCAACTTTTGGTTGCAACCAGCGCGGCCGTCATCCCACTGACTATTGCTTGCTAACGGCCACACCTCTGACGACCGCGCGCGAGCCTATTGATCAGTAGTCACAGGTTAGTCAGGAATTAACGCACCGCGCCGGCAAATGGCCGATCGTAGCGGCTACGACTCAGCCACCGAATTGTCGTTTGGTCGAGTGGTCATTTGATAAAGCACCGCAGTGTCAGTAACGTACTCCCCTTACTACTGACTGGAAATAACATATGAAAGCGACCGCTGAATTAGTGCCAATGGGTACCATCACCGTGCAGTTAGGCGAGCGGGTCGATGTGGGACAGGGACCCAAAGGGCGACGATTAGTGGTCGACGTATTGTCGGTCGATGTCGACTGCGACCGAGTGAAAGCCAGTTTGGCGGTCAATGATGCGGCCGACTGGCTCACGCTCAATCACGATCGGTCGGTTGGCTGCGTCGACGTGCGATTTACCTTAAAAACCGATGACGGTGCCTATATCTATGTCGAGTACACTGGCCGTGCGGATATGGCTGCGGGATTGATCACTACCGCACCCACGTTTCAAACGAGCCATGAAAAGTATAGCTGGATGAATGGCTTGCAAGCGGTGGCGGCGGGTGTTGTTGATGGTAGCGGCGTCCTGATTTACACCCTATATGAGGTGGCCGTCTCAGCTGCCTAGCGATCAGAGCGATCAGACCGGTCATTGCGCAGCAGTTGCTAAAAGCGTCAGGCAACAGATTAACGTAACAGCGGAACAAACCCCGCTTCAAAGGGAGCAGTCTGCAGTGATGACAGGTGCGTGTTTTTGTAAAGCCATTAAATATGAAGTGCTGGCAGAGTCGATGATGCAGGGGCTGTGTTATTGCGCCGATTGTCAGACAGTGGGGGGGAGTGCCTACTGGGCGTCTTATGCCATTTCTCCTGAGAGCTTCCGTTTAACGTCGGGCGAGTTGAAAAAATATACGTCACGCTCTGCCGCCGGCAGAGCAGTTGAGCGCCATTTTTGCGGTGACTGCGGCACTCAGATTAAGGTGCAGTCCAATGACGTTTCGGTCGCGTCCGTCAATGCCATGACATTTGACGATCCCGCTCACTTCACACCTCAGTACACGCATTTTGCGGAGAGTGCGCCACCTTGGTGTGATGTGCACCCCAAGCTATCGGCCTTTCAGCCTCCGGGTGAATAGCCCCAAAAAAACGGGTGATTCAGAGCAGGCGTTTTCAGCCAGTCTTAATCTGCTGCGAGTATGGGCTAACGCCGCTCTGCTGAGCGGCATGTGGCAACCTAGGCCCCTGAACCGCGTGCTAACCTGACTGCTATGCCGCACGACCAAATTGTTGACGACAGTGCCCCTTGCCCTTGCGGTCACTCAATCGCGTACGCGCAATGTTGCCAACGATTTTTGAGGGGTGACGATAGCCCAAAAACCGCAGAGCAATTGATGCGTTCTCGCTACAGTGCATTCGTCATTTGCGATCAGGCTTATCTGCTGGCGACCTGGCATGAGGAAACGCGGCCCAGCAAAGTGCGCTTTAACGACAAACACCGCTGGCTTGGTTTGCGTATTCGCGCTACTGAGGGCGGGGGGGAGGACGACGTGAGCGGCGTCGTTGAGTATGTGGCGCGCTATAAAGTCGACGGGAAAGGCCATCGCCTGCATGAGGTGAGCCGCTTCTTAAAGAGTGAAGATCGCTGGTATTACCGTGATGGTGAACATCTGTGAGCGATCCGTTAATGGGGGATACTGCCTTAGCAAGATCTGACGCATGATGAGCGCGAGAGTATGGTGAAAATGCGGGGTGCCTATCGGCAGTTTAATCTTGCCAGTGATGTGCGATTGGCGCTTGCCCATAACGCATTCAGTTGGCGAGATCTTAAAGGCCGGCGCTGCCACTGGGCGGGCATACCATGTTTTGGTCCGGCTTCTCGACTCCGCAGGTCGTCACATTTTTGATGGGCGCTCCAAGACTTTGTGATAAGGAGATGCGTCGTGTGCAAAAAAAGCC
>JABJAS010000049.1 GCA_018666055.1 Halieaceae bacterium
ATTTCTGTATTTTTAATCGAGGCCGCTTCGTCTAAATTCTTACCCTTCACCCACTCGGTCAACAACGAGCTTGACGCGATAGCTGAGCCACAGCCATAAGTCTTAAATTTGGCATCCTCGATAATGCCATCGTCACTGACCTGAATTTGCAATCGCATCACATCGCCGCAAGCTGGAGCGCCGACCATTCCCGTTCCGATACTGTCGTCGGCTTCATCAAACTTGCCAACGTTACGGGGGTTTTCGTAGTGATCAATCACTTTGTCACTGTATGCCATGCTTATCTCCCTAATGCCTAAAAGACTACCTTAATGCGCAGCCCATTCGATGGTACTGAGGTCAACGCCATCCTGGAACATGTCCCAGAGGGGCGAGAGCTCTCGTAATTTTTCCACCGCATGGCGCACACATTGCACGGCATGGTCCACTTCGGCTTCCGTGGTAAACCGGCCAAAACTAAAGCGCAAAGAGCTATGCGCCATCTCATCATTAAGCCCCAGTGCACGCAGTACGTAAGAAGGCTCCAAACTGGCCGAAGTACAGGCCGAGCCACTTGAAATAGCCAAATCTCGCAATGACATAATCAGCGATTCACCCTCGACAAACGCAAAGCTCACATTGAGTGCGCCCGGTAAGCGTTGATTTCGATCACCGTTAATGTAGACCTCTGGAATGTCACTGATGGCGTCCCAGAATCGCTCACGCAGCGCCTCCAACTGCGCTGACTCGGCCGCCATTTCCTCGTGCGCTATCCGCGCGGCCTCGCCGAAGCCCACCAGTTGGTGTGTGGCTAGGGTGCCCGACCGCATGCCGCGCTCGTGGCCACCGCCATGCATCTGTGCCTCCAGGCGAACACGGGGCTTACGCCGGACATAAAGCGCCCCCACGCCCTTCGGACCGTACATTTTGTGAGCCGACATCGACAACAGATCGACTTTCATCTGCTCCATATCGACCGGTATCTTTCCCACGCCCTGAGCGCCGTCAACATGAAACAGGACACCTGCAGCGCGGCATATCTCACCGATTCCCGCGATATCATTGACGACACCAATTTCATTATTGGCATGCATCACGCTTGCTAGGATCGTGTCCTCGCGCAACGCAGCCTGCACCATCTCAGGCGTTGTCAGCCCTTGCTCATCTGGATCCAGATAGGTGACCTCGTAGCCCTCCCGCTCAAGCTGACGGCAGGTATCTAGAACAGCCTTGTGCTCAATCTTCGAGGTCACAATGTGCTTGCCCTTCTTATGATAGAAGTGCGCGACCCCTTTGATCGCAAGGTTGTCTGACTCAGTGGCACCCGAGGTCCAAACGATTTCGCGAGGATCGGCGTTGATGAGCTCGGCGACTTGACCTCGTGCATTCTCAACGGCTTCTTCTGCTTTCCATCCAAAGACGTGAGAACGCGATGCCGCATTACCGTACACACCCTCGGTCGACATGCAGGCAGTCATCGCGGCAACGACTCTCGGGTCTACCGGAGTCGTCGACAAATAGTCGAGATAAATGGGTGTGCTGACAGTGACTGGTGCATTCATCGCTTTTTCATCTCACTCGAGCCAACTGGCTCATTCTATTTAAGGTAAAAGGATGCTCCACTGAGCTCCCTTGAATCAGTCATCCTAAGGACAACGTTTGCAATAGGCCCTCCACCGGTCGAGCAGTAGTCCGTTGTCTCTGGCGCCGTTCCATAAGATCGCCGAGGCTGATCTGGCTCAGAAAATCATGTATCTGGCCTGATAAATCTTCCCACAAGTCGTGTGTCAGACAGGTCTCGCCATGATGGCAGTTACCTTTGCCCTGACAGTTGGTAACATCGACCGCCTCGTCCACCGCATCGATAATCTGTGCGACAAAAATGTCGGTGCCACTCCTCGCTAACCGATAACCGCCGCCCGGACCCCGCGCACTGGTCACTAACTCATTCCGCCGAAGCTTGGCAAACAACTGCTCTAGGTAAGACAGGGATATCTCCTGCCTTCCCGATATATCCGCCAGTGACACCGGCTGGGGACCGCCATTGATGGCTAGATCCAACATCGCCGTGACCGCATAACGTCCGCGTGTGGTTAACTTCATACCTGAGATTGTCCTATTCCCGAGTATTTTAGTCAAGAATAGCGGAAAGTGGTTTAACTTTTTGAACGGCGAGCCGTATTTTGCGTTTCTGTGAGTATACCGCGCAGGATATTGAGCTCCATTTCGTCGAGTCGAACCCGATTAAATAAGCGGTTTAACCGAGGCATTAACTGCTTAGGCGCCGCGGGATCCAAAAATCCGATGTCGACCAAGGTGCTTTCAAGGTGCTCATAAAATCGCGCCATATCGCCCGCTTTGGAGAAGGGTGTGTCCCAATCGGCGTCCTCGGGCAGTCCTGCCTCCCCCCCCACCTGCAACATTCGCAACTCATAAGCGACAATTTGCACTGCCATCGCCAAATTCAAACTCGAATACGTCTCGTGCGTCGGAATGTGACAGTGCAAATTGCACCGCTGCAACTCCTCGTTTAGCAATCCGCGATCCTCGCGGCCAAATAGGATCGCCACCCGCTCTGCAGCGGAATGTTTTGCGATACGCTGAGCACATTGGCGTGCATCCTGAATAGGCCAGGGGATGCGACGGGCTCTCGCACTGGTACCGACCACAAACTGGCACTCTGCAATCGCCTCATCGAGCGTTTCAACCACGCGTGCGTTTTCAAGAACATCACCTGCTGATGCGGCGCGCCAGACCGCCTCTGGCGCGGGGTATTTCAGTGGTGCTACTAGGGTAAGCCGCGTCAAACCCATATTTTTCATCGCGCGCGCAACACCACCAATATTGCCGCTGTGGGTGGTGTTAACCAAAATAATGTCGATATTCTCGGCATTCATAATGTGGTGTCCCTAGTGTGGTCTGCCCGACTCACCTCTCTCGGCCAAGGGGCCATCAGCGCTTCGCTGACACTGCCACCCGGCCGACCCGGTGAATGTGATGCAGAGATAGTCGCATAGAGTTTATCAGAGGCGTATCCGCGTCCCTCTGCCCCTGTTATCATCCGCCGCCCAACTAGGCCGAGATACTGCATGGAACCGACCGCCACCATGGCATTGCGCGCCGCCCGCAAAGCGGGTGACCTTATCGTGCGCGCCTCCGACGACATGGATCGGGTTGGCTTTCGTCACAAAGCAGCAGCAGATTACGTCACCGACGTCGACATCGCGGCAGAGAAAGAAATTCTCTATCACCTCAACAAAGCCTACCCAGAGCATCGCTTCTTATGCGAAGAAAGCGGTGTATCGGGGAATGAAGATTCCGAGTACACCTGGGTCATCGACCCACTCGATGGCACCAGTAACTTTATGCGTGGCATACCGCATTACGCTGTGAGCATCGCCTGCGTTCATCGTGGCAAGATTGAGCATGCGGTTGTTTATGATCCTGTTAGACGAGAAGAGTTCATTGCCTCGCGAGGCCGGGGTGCACAGCTTAATGGTCACCGTATCCGTGTCTCCGATCGCAAAGACCTGCAAGAGGCCTTACTGGGCACCGGCATTCCTTTCTTAGGGCACTGCGATGAGCACTTAGAGTGGTATACCCAATCGCTCACTGCAGTGACTGGCCGTTCCATGGGTGTCCGGCGTGGTGGCGCTGCCGCCCTCGATCTGGCCTATGTTGCGGCCGGCAGACTGGACGGCTTTTGGGAAATGGGACTCAGTGAATGGGATATCGCCGCAGGTGCCCTTTTGATCCGAGAGGCCGGCGGATTGATGACGGATTTGTCAGGCGGGGAGCACTGGTATGACAGCGGCAATGTGGTGTGTGGTAACAGCAAGCTGATGCGTCAACTACTGCCGCTCGTCAGGTGGTCAGCCACCGCATAAGCCTGTCTTTTGAACGACCACTCGATTAAGGCAACATGCCTTCCTGATCCGCCCCTTCTCTCTCGGGCACCATCACATCCTCTTTGCTCACGCCAAGTTGCAACAGCGTCGCAGAGGCCACATACATCGACGAGTAGGTTCCTACGGTCACGCCCACTAACAGCGCCACCGCGAAGCCAAAAATCATTTCGCCGCCAAATAGGGCCAGCGCAGCCAACACCAGCAGCGTGGTGAGCGATGTCACCAGCGTTCTGCCCAGCGTCTCCGTCAGCGAGATATTGATCACATCAATCGCTTCGGCCCGCCGGACCTTGCGCAGATTTTCTCTTATCCGATCGGACACCACGATCGTATCATTCAATGAATAACCGACTACCGCCAGCAGCGCAGCGAGCACTGTGAGATCAAACTCGAGACCGGTCAGTGAAAAGAAGCCCAGCGTCACGATCACATCATGGGCGAGTGCAAACACCGCGCCCAGCGCAAATTTTATCTGGAAGCGAAAGGCAACGTAGAGCATCACCAAACCCAACGCCGTCAGCATCGCAATGCCACCATCGTCCCTCAGCTCATCCCCTACCTGCGGCCCGACAAACTCAATGCGGCGCAATTCAATCGCCATATCGGTGCTGCTGCGCAGCTTATCCACCATCAGCGCGCCCTGTTCATCCGAATAACCATCAGGCAGGCGCACCAAGACATCTCGGTCAGTGCCGAAGCTCACCACTACTGCACCTTCATAGCCCTCTTCAGCCAATACAGATCGAATCGAGCTCAGATCGGCACTATCGCTATAAGTCACCTCGATCAACGTACCGCCAGTAAAATCGAGGCCCCAGTTAAGTTGCTGCAGGCTTAACGAGGCCACAGCCGTAACAATGGCCAACCCCGATAATGCGATGGCGACCCAGCGCCACTTCATGAAAGGAATTGGATTCATTCCGCTGCTCCCTGCTGCGCGACCTTGTTTCTACCGACGCCCCCAATTGACAGTGCCCGCACCTTTCGGCCGCCGTAAAATAAATTAATCAGTGCTCTCGTTCCGATAATGGAGGACAACATCGAGGTGATAATCCCGACTGACAGCGTGACCGCAAACCCTTTGACCGGGCCCGTGCCAATTGCATAGAGAATGATCGCTACAATCAGAGTAGTGATATTGGCATCGAGAATCGTGACGACCGCACGGTCAAACCCCTGACCAATCGCCGTTTGAGGGGGGGCGCCGCCCCTAATTTCTTCTCTAATACGCGCAAAAATCAGCACATTGGCGTCAACCGCCATGCCGACGGTCAACACGATACCGGCGATACCCGGCAGGGTCAGCGTGGCGCCCAGGAACGACATAATGGCCACCAACAAAACGAGATTGGCGCTTAGGGCAAGCACTGCCGCAACGCCAAAAACGCGGTAATACAGCATCATAAAGACGACAACGAGGGCTAATCCGACTTGCACTGATTTCGTGCCCAAACGGATATTTTCGGCCCCAAGAGATGGCCCGACCGTGCGCTCTTCGACAAAGGTAATGGGCGCCGCCAATGCGCCGGCACGCAACATCAGCGCCAGCTCCGACGCTTCGCCAGGGTTATCCAGCCCGGTAATCTGAAACTGCGCGCCCAGTGCGGACTGAATCACCGGCGCGGTCAGCAGTTTCTTTTCGTCATAAGGGATCCGTTTGACTACTTCTTCACCAGATTCCGTCACGTCGTAACGAGTCCGATACTTGCGCTCAATAAATAAAACGCCCATGCGACGCTTCACATTGGCACGGGTTGCCCGCGACATCAGCATCCCACCCTCACCATCCAAACTGATGGAAACATTGGGTTGGCTGTTCTGGTCAAAACCGGCCTGCGCGTTGGAAACACTCTCACCCGAGATAATCACATCGCGCTCTAGCCACTCAGTCATGCCCTCGCGACCTGCGCTGCGGTATTCAAATCGTTGCCGTTCTGATATCGGAGCATTCGCCTCGGCAACGAGCCGGAACTCGAGATTAGCGACCTTACCCAAAATACGCTTCGCTTCTGCGGTGTCTTGAATACCCGGCAGCTCTACGACAATGCGGTTGCGGCCTTGCCGCTGCACTAAAGGCTCAGAAACCCCTAACTCATTGACGCGATTACGGATAGTGGTCAGGTTTTGGGTCACCGCATAGTCCACCAACTCGGTAATCGTTTGCTCGGTGACGTCTGCGTACAACAACCAGTCATCGGCCTCATCGACTCGATCGAGGTATAACTCAGGGTAAAGCTCGGCGACCAGCTTACGTGCGGCCTCACGATCGGCCTCGGACCGAAATTGCGTCACCACGCGCTGGCCATCCAGGCTGACTCGCCCGCGAACGCGTTCTTCACGCAGCCGCTTTTTAATGCCGATCTCATATTGCTCAAGCCGCCGCTCCGTTGCCGCGGCCACGTCAACTTCTAGCTTAAAATGAACGCCCCCGCTCAGATCAAGGCCTAGCTTCATGGGCGTTGCACCACCTTGCAGCAGCCAGTCTGGTGTCGTCGGGGCCAAATTGAGTGCCACAATAAACCCGTCGCCAAGTTCTCTCGCCACCACGGCCTGCGCCCGCAATTGCTGATCACGATCGGTCAATCTCAGCAGTGCAGACTTACCCTGCTCCTGAATGACCTCTCCAAAAAAGGCAATTCCCGCGTCGGTCAGCGCCTGCTCAGCACGACCGAGTACGGGCCTGTCAATCGTCTGAGAACTGCTGGCACCGGCAATCTGCAATGCAGGGTCGGGCGCGTATAAATTGGGCGCGGCGTAAAAGAAGCCGCCGGCGACCACAATGAGGATCAACACATTTTTCCAAAGGGGGTAATGATTTATCATCGCTTCATCGTCGTTGTCGTAGTGACGTCAGGTCTATTAAATAGGCGCGGAGTGTACCGACTCAATGGCTGCAACACCACGCCGGTGTCACCCGAGCCAGACGCGCGCATTGCGGAATAATCGCATCCAGCCCGAATCCTGGTCCCACTCAGTGGGACGCCAAGACATCTGCGCCGCACGGAAAACGCGTTCCGGATGGGGCATCATAATCGTGACTCGACCATCGCTGTTGCACAATCCAGTGAGCCCGTCCGGTGAGCCATTGGGATTGAAAGGGTAATTGTCTGTCACATTTTGGTGATGATCAATAAAACGCAGTGCAACCAGACCGGCGGTCTCAAGCGCGTTTGCATCGTCCGCCTGCGAGAACTGAGCGCGTCCCTCACCATGCGCCACGACAATCGGCAGGTAGGAGCCCTCCATGTCTTTAAGCAAAACAGACGGTGAGGACTCAATTCGCACCAACGACAGGCGCGCTTCGTACTGTTCAGAATGGTTGCGGGCAAAACGGGGCCAATGTTCGCTCCCCGGAATGATCGACTGCAATGCGGACATCATCTGACACCCGTTACAGACCCCCAGCGAAAACGTATCTGTTCTGGCGAAAAACTGCTCAAAGCGCGCCCTGACAGCATCATTGAACAAAATACTCTTTGCCCATCCCTCGCCAGCGCCCAGCACATCGCCGTAAGAGAACCCGCCGCAGGCTACCAGACCATGACAGTCGCTCAGGTCCTGTGTGCCCGCCATGACATCACTCATATGCACATCAATCGCCGTAAACCCGGCCCGATCAAATGCCGCGGCCATCTCCATCTGACCATTGACCCCTTGCTCGCGTAAAATCGCCACTCGAGGTCGACTGCCGGTCGCAATAAAAGGGGCGGCAATGTCTTCATCATAATCGTATGTCAACGCCGCAGATAAACCGGGATCGGCTTGCTGAATCGCGGCCAATTCCTGATCAGCACATTCGGCGTTATCACGCCGCCGCGCGATCGCATGGCTGGTCTCAGTCCACAGCGCCTGCAACGCACCTCGATTGCTATCCATCAGTTCAAAGTGCGCGGTGTTCACGACGATACGTTCATCCAGCCGCGGCGTCGCGACAGGAGACACCATGCCTTCGAGGCCGAGCTCACCCGCCAGTGACACGACTGCGTCGACGTGTTGCGCTGCAACCTGAATAACAACACCAATCTCTTCGGAAAAAAGCCTTGCAGCGGCGGCTTCGCGATCCACCGCGAGGTCGACCTGCAACCCACAACGGCCGGCAAACGCCATCTCCAACAGCGACACCAGCAATCCACCATCGGACCGATCGTGATAAGCCAAGATCCAGTCTTTCGATTTGAGCACCGATAAAAGATCAAATAGTGCTCGCATGTCTTGTGGCGCGACGTCTGGCGGTGTCTGCCCCAACTGATTCCACACCTGAGCCAATACCGACCCCCCTAAACGGTCTTGTCCGCGGCCGAGATCGATCAGTAATAGCACCGTATCTTCGCGCGGCAATAGTGTTGGGGTCAGTACCTTGCGAACATCACCACACGGCGCGAATGCGGAGACAATTAACGAAACCGGCGCGGTCACAGCGCGATCCTGTCCTGAGTCCTGCCAGGCGGTCCGCATCGACATAGAGTCCTTACCCACCGGAATCGTAATCCCCAAGGCAGGACAAAACTCAAGCCCTACCGCCGCCACGGTGTCATACAGAATTGCATCGTCGCCGGCATGATCCGCCGCACACATCCAATTCGCAGAAAGCTTGATATCACCGAGTGATGCAACCGGGGCTGCCAACAAATTAGTGAGGGCCTCGGCCACCGCTATGCGTCCCGAAGCAGGGCCACTAAGCAAAGCGACAGGCGTCCGTTCGCCCATTGCCATGGCTTCTCCCTCATGCGAATCCAAAGACACCGTGGTCACCGCACAGTCAGCAACGGGAACTTGCCATGGTCCCACCATTTGATCGCGCGCAACCATCCCGGTCACACTGCGGTCACCGATCGTGATCAAAAAGCTTTTTGAGCCCACCGCGGGAAAGGTCAAGACACGCTCGACTGATTCGGTAAATGACACGCCTTGGTGATCAAACGCATCGCCCAACATGGGGGGACGGTTGGTGCGACGATGCATTTTGGGGGGCTTACCAAACAACAGCGACATCGGCAGATCAATGGGCAGGCCTGCAAATTCGTTGTCAGTTAACGCCAAGTGCATCGCTTGGGTCGCTTCACCCACTACCGCAAAAGGGCAGCGCTCTCGCTCACAAATCTGCTCGAAGATTGCTAACTGCTCGGGCTCGACAGCCATGACGTAACGCTCTTGAGATTCGTTACACCAGATCTCGAGCGGCGTCATACCGGGCTCATCGTTGGGTATATCGCGAAGCTCAAAACGACCGCCCCGTCCGCCATCTTTGACCAATTCGGGCAAGGCATTGCTCAAGCCACCTGCACCGACATCGTGAATAAACGCAATGGGGTTGTGCTCGCCAAGGCTCCAGCAGGCATCGATCACCTCCTGACAACGGCGTTGTATTTCTGGGTTTTGTCTTTGTACCGACGCGAAGTCTAGATCTTCAGCACTGTCACCACTGGCCATGGATGACGCAGCACCGCCTCCGAGACCAATCAGCATCGCTGGCCCACCCAGCACGATGAGCTTCGCACCGGCAGAGTACTCCCCCTTTTCAACGTGTTCTTGCCGGATGTTGCCATAGCCTCCTGCGATCATAATGGGCTTGTGATAACCGCGAACCCCACTGACCTCATCGGACTCAAAGGTCCGAAAGTATCCGGCAATATTAGGGCGACCAAATTCGTTATTAAACGCGGCGGCGCCAATGGGGCCATCGATCATGATCTGCAGTGGCGAAACGATGCGACCTGGCCTGCCATAGTGGAGCTCCCAGGGTCGAGGCAACTCGGGGATCTCCAAGTGGGAAACCGAAAACCCTGCCAATCCGACTTTCGGTCGCGACCCGCGACCCACCGCACCCTCATCACGAATCTCTCCTCCCGCGCCTGTGCCGGCGCCCGCAAAGGGTGCAATGGCAGTCGGGTGATTGTGCGTCTCGACTTTCATCAATAGGTGAATGGCTTCGTCGTTAAAGCGCCATACTTGATCAATTGGATCTGGGTAAAAGCGACCTGCCGTATGACCGGCCACGACGGCGGCATTATCGGAGTAAGCCGATAACACATTCTCCCCTCCCACCTCGTGGGTATGCCGGATCATGGCAAATAGGGAGTGGGTTTCATCAACCCCATCGATTTCCCAACTGGCATTGAAAATTTTATGCCGGCAATGCTCTGAGTTTGCCTGTGCAAACATCATCAGTTCGATATCGCGAGGGTTTCGCCCAAGCGTCTCAAAGGCATCGGCAAGGTAATCCAATTCGTCGTCGATCAGCGCCAAACCCAGTTGCGCATTAGCCGCTACGAGTGCCTGCTGCCCCTGACCCAGCAGGTCGATTTCGGTATAGGTCGCCGGTTCTGTGCGATCGAAGAGGGCAGCCACGGCGTCTATCGCATCGACAACCGTTTCTACCATACGATCGTGAATGACCGCATCCAGTGCGCTGCAATCATCTCCTGACCGAAGACCGTCGATACCGACCACCATGACCCGCTCAACACGTTGCACCTGCACAAACCCGCAATTACGCGCGATATCGGTGGCTTTGCTTGACCAAGGTGAAATAGTGCCCAGACGCGGCATGACGATGCGCTGCCCCGGGCGGGTGAGCGCACTGGCATCAGCTATCGCGACGGTGCCGGGCTGCAGCAGCGCAGCCAGTCGCGCTGCGTCAACCGACTCCTGCGCGCGCAGATCAACTGCATAGGCGTAAACCACCTCACGCAGTTGCCAGTCTCCTCCCAATGCGGCGATTTCCGCTGCAAGCAGCTGAAAACGCGCGTTGGACAACGCGGGGGATCCTGGCAGGACAAGCATCTGGAATTCCTGAACAACTGGGCAGCCGGATTATACCCCTTCGGTGATTAAGGGTGCACACCCCAAAACGGGCAACCGCAATGGGGACTGCATTATTTTGTCACCCGATGGCAGGACCCTCTACAATTGCCCGATGACAACTCGCTTGCTCCTCACTATTTTGACGGCACTGCTCTGCAGCTGCCAAGACACATCAAATCTCCCGCCCATAGCGCCGGGGGGCGAGCTCATTATGCTGACGCGCAATACGCCGACGACTTATTACTTTGAGGGCGACAACGAGGCGGGGCTCGACTATGCGCTGGTGCGCGCGTTTGCCGAGCAAAACGGTATGACGCTGCGTGTAAAGGTAGCCTTTAGCTTGCCCGAATTATTCGCCATGTTAGACCGCGGCGAGGGCCACATAGCCGCCGCTGGGCTCACTCAGAGTGCCCAACGCGATGAACAATTTCAGGCCTCGCTGCCCTATCTCCAGCAGCAGGCACTGGTGACATACAAGTCAGGCAAGTTGCGTCCCCGATCGCTGCCGCAATTGGTTGGCCGTGATTTAGTCGTGGTTGCAGGCAGCGCTCATGCTGAACTCCTGACGGCCCTTCAGGCCGATTTACCTCAATTGTCATGGCGAGAAATACACACCGTTGATTCGCTGGAGTTGATGCGACTGGTTACCGAAGAGAAGGCAGAACTGGCGGTCGTGAATTCTTTGGCGTTCAGTGTTGAACAACGCCTCTTTCCCAGAATGGTGGCGGGGTTGAAAATCGGTGAGCCCGCATCGGTAGTCTGGTATTTGCCTCAGTCTGCTGAAGACACAGCATCGCTGGACCTGATCAACCAATTTATCCAGCAGGCGCATCAGAACGGAGACATTGCACAGCTAGAAAGACAATACTTTGGGCGCTACGAACACGCATCGCGTGTCGGCTCACTGACTTTTCAGCGGAAAATAGCGGCCGACCTACCGCCCTGGCAGCCCCTGATTCAAACGGTGGCACTGGAATATCAAATGGATTGGCAGCTGCTCGCCGCAATGGCTTACCAAGAATCTCATTGGAATCCCGCGGCACGATCCCCCACGGGGGTAAGAGGCATGATGATGCTGACTCGCATTACTGCCAACGAGTTGGGCATTGAGGATCGGACAAGCGCGCAGCAGAGCCTTCGCGGTGGCGCGAGATTTTTTAAAGATCTTTTGCGACGACTGCCGGCAGACATCGAAGAACCCGACCGGACTTCGATGGCATTAGCCGCCTATAACATCGGCATGGGCCATTTAGAGGACGCCAGAATCATGGCTCAGCAAGCTGGCAATGACCCGCATCTTTGGCCCGATGTGAGAGCGCAGCTGCCCCTGCTGCAGCATCCCGAGTTTTTCCCCACGACTAAATTTGGCTTCGCTGAGGGGCCGCAAGCCGTGACTTATGTCGACAATATTCGTCATTATGAAGGAATGTTGAAACTACAAACATTGCCAGAGAGTCGTATCGCACCGCCGATTGAAGTGGACACACTGCTACCCGAATCGCTGCGCTCGATCACACTGCCCATACTCTGAGCGGTCAACTGGCTGGCTGCCGCCGCGCCTTAAAAAAGGCTCGTAACAGCGCCGCCGACTCTGCCTCCTCCAATCCTTCTTGCCACTGCACCCGATGATTCAACAGCGGGTTATCAAGGATCTGAGCCGCGCTAATCACCGCTCCAGCGCGCGGCTCACGCGTGCCGAAGATCAACGTTTCAACCCGTGCGTGGATCAAGGCACCACAACACATCGTGCAGGGCTCTAAGCTGACATAAAGCGTGGTACCTGGAAGTCGGTAATTGCCCTCCCTCACCGCCGCGTCGCGCAACACCCTGATCTCTGCGTGTGCCGTTGGATCATGGAGCTCGATTTGCGCATTGCCGCTATTGGCGAGCACGTGCTGATCACGGGTCAGTACCGCGCCCACGGGCACCTCACCGCGACTCGCCGCACGGCGGGCTTCGTCTAGCGCTAAAGCCATACATTGCTGGTCCCATTCGCTGAAGTTCACAGCGGTGCGGCACTGTAAAAATGCCAGCACAACAGCGCTAAAGCGCTACGGTGGGGTGAAAACACTGCGCCACGCGCAATGACTTGTTTCTCATCGGGTCGCTCTGACCACGCCATGATACGGCCGAACCCCACCCGGACAGCCAAGTCACCGCTGGGCCAAACGTCAGGACGTCCCAACGCAAACATCATGTACATATGCGCCGACCATCGGCCTAACCCTTTTACCCCGGTAATCGCCAACTCGACCTCATCATCGCTCAAACGAGGCAGCTCCTTCAGCGGCAAGGTATTGGAGGTCACCGCCTCTGACAGCGCTTGTAGATACCCTATTTTTTGCCTCGATAATCCGGCCTCTCGCAACACTTCTGGAGAGAGTAATGGCACCGAAGACGCTGTCAGCTCTCCGCCCGCCGCGGTCTCAACACGCGTGGTAATGGTCGCAGCAGCCTTAGTCGAGAGCTGCTGCCCGATAATGATGCGAGCCAGCGACCCGAATGAGTGATCGCGCCGTCGCGGTGCGGGGTAACCCACCTGACTCAGCGCAACTTGTATTGGGGCATGATTTTGTGACAACTGGTCTAAAGCACGCCTAATGTGGCTATCGGTTAATGCGAAGCGCGTTGTCATAAGATCCATTCAGCCATGAACGGGATATCCGAGCCAACCGTGAGCGTAGCCAACCAGCCCATAGATTACGATAGCGGCACTCAACGCACCCAACTCACGCGCCCATGCGATCGGACCTTGCTCCGGCGCCGGCGATTCTTCTTGCCGATTAAGCAGTATCACGGTCAGCACCGCCCAGATCAACAAACCACCAAAGAGCATCAGCGATGCTAAGTCGCCATTGACCAACAAATGCGCGACAGCCCACAGCTTGACCGCGGTCAATTGGGGATGCCGGATGAAACGGTTGATGCGCGCACCAACGAGTGAACCCGCAATAATATAAAAACTGACGAACGCCAGCAGATTATTGATGCCGACTAGGGCACTCTGCCGCCCCCACCATATGGGTCCTTCAGCCGGCTGATAACCGAGGACCATCAGGACGACCGACAGAACAATCGATAACGCCACCAGTGGCCTGCCTGCGCTGCCCAATCGAGACCGCAACCCCGGTGTCACTCGCTTGAGTAGGTGGGCGAGACTCCACAACAACACGCCTGATCCCAACAGACCCATGATTACCGCTCCTGTTCTCGTGAGTAACCGGCGAAACCTACCTTGGCGTCAACGGCAGCCGCGCCCATGACCCGTAACACTATTGTTTTGCCGCTCGCTGTCGCAGTGCCGCCAGCCGCTCACCCATCTGGCTATAGTCGACGGTTTTGGCAAAAGCGTTACCCCGTTCACCCTCAAGCAGTAGCGCATCACCCAAGTTTTGTTTTGCCCCATCGTTCATGAGGGCTTTCAAGGCGACCACAGCGTTGGCGTCGCCGTCAGCAACTTGGGCTGCGCTGGCTAGCGTCTCATCCATTAGGTTCTCTGGGGTGCAAACGCGATTCACCAGGCCCCAGGCCTCGGCCCGATGCGCATCAATGAAATTACCCGCTAAACTCATTTCACGGGCACGATTGATGCCAATGATTCGAGTCAATTTTTGAGATAGGCCCCATCCTGGTAAAATACCCACCCGCGCATGCGTATCGGCAAAACGAGCCTCGGTGCTCGCAAACAAGTAATCACACGCGAGTGCCAATTCAAATCCACCCGTGACCGCTGCGCCATTGATCGCGCCTATGATGGGTTTAGGACAGTGCTCTAGTGCGGCGACGATGGGTGAAGCTGGGCCCAGCCCCATCCCTGTCGAGAGCAATTCCGGTTCTTCTGATAAAGCCTTTAAATCGACGCCAGCGCAAAAATTGCGGCCCGCTCCAGTCAGGACAATCGCGCGCACCGTCGTCGAACCGGCAAGCTCAGTGAAGGTCGTAGTAATCGCCTCGGAAAGAGTTCGATTCAGCGCATTATTAGCGTCAGGACGATTCAGGGTGACCAGGGCAACACCCGACTGCTCTTCCACCATTACAACAGACATACTGCCCTCCATGACGACTCATTGGTCAGCGCGCTTAGTGACTCTTTCGGCGCAAAAAACAGACACCGTGCAACGCCAATAGCGTCACTCACCGAGTAGGATCATCCAGCCAGAGTGCCGACGGGCAAACTCACCAGGCGGGTTGCATACAAACTTGCTCGGGCATGGCATTGGGCTGAGTCGGCAATAAATATAATCGGGCAAATGTCAGCCCAAACAGGGCGGCCAAGCCGAGCCGCTTCGCCTTAGCCGCGATACCAGGTTTTTCTTCCAGCGCGTCGCGAGCCGTTTGCAACTCTCGCATTCGCTCGAGCCCAGCGCGGAAACGTGGGTCATCGGTATTAAGTGTCAGTGGAAAGACCTGTCGTGAAATCTCAGTTGTGATGTCAAAAACTTGATAGTCAAATTCTGTGACATCCATACCAAAGGCCTCATAGAGCTTGGGTCGAGCATGATCTCTGACATACATGGTCGAATAAACAGCAACCAAAAAGAAACGAATCCAGAGCTTGTTCATGCCTCGCAATAACTTTGGATCCGATCTCATAATGAGGGCGAACGCCTCACCGTGAGAAAACTCGTCATTGCACCACTCCAGAAACCATTTAAAGATCGGATGGAAGCGCTGTTCTGGATGCCGCTCAAGATGCCGGAAGATGGTGATATACCGCGCGTAACCAATTTTTTCGGACAAATAGGTGGCGTAGTAAATAAACTTTGGCTTGAAAAAGGTGTACTCCTTCTCGCGCTTCAACACGCCCAAATCGACCGCCACACCCAGTTTGTTTAACGCTTTATTAATGAAACCCGCATGGCGAGACTCGTCTCTCGC
>JABJAS010000410.1 GCA_018666055.1 Halieaceae bacterium
GCTGACGCGCGTGAAATCGAGTGGTGCTCGCAAAAATGCTTTACGCATGCTGACGCCGAGCTCGTTGTAGTAGCTCGTATCGCCCTCGGTGTCGGTATAGCGATACGCCTCAAAAGTGTCACCCTGATTGGTGAAGCTAGCGGCCAATATGGGCCCGTCATCGAAGCGTTCACCGTCGAGCATCAGTTCTTCGTACAGCACATGGATCGTGTCGCCCTGGCGCGGATCGAGTACAAAATCGATAACGCCTCCAAAGATCCCTGCTAAGGCCATAATCATGGCGTCACTGAGTCCTGCGTCGGTGCCGGCCAGAAACAAAGAACTATCGATCGTCAGCGAAACATTCCGAGCAGTGCGATCGGGCGTGCGGGTTAAACGCTGGGCGGTGTAACCCGTGGGCTGGCGCTCATACAAGGTTGTTAGGAGTGGTGACTGGATATGTCGCAGGGCTAACAACGCGCCCTCGGTATCTGCTTGAAAGCCTATCGTCTCACCGGGGTAAATGCGTTGCAGCGACGTCGACTCGTTCGCCTGTGCCACACGATACAGATCAGTGTCATTGAATCCTGCCCTGGCAAAAATGAGACTGAGGTTATCGCCGTCACGCGCGGTAAAGTCGCGCCACAACGGCTTCGTTGGCGCGGGTGCCGCTATGGGTGCTGGTGCGCTATCGAGTGGTGCCGGTTCCGTTGTGGCGGTCTCGAGCGGTGCCTGCAGGGACAACGGGGGGTCGCCGGTCGGAGGCAATTCCGACTGCCCCGACAATGTCAGCCCCATAATCAGCAATAGAGCACCGGCTGCTCCCACCCACAGCAGCGGCCGTCGAACCGTCATCTGCTTGGGGGGTTTCAGCGGTGTAGCGCCCTTCGGGGCAGGTGTGCGTGACATGGGCGCCGTCGTTGCGATCACGAAGTGGGTAGTATATACGGGCATTGGCCCATTTCGGATACCCAGCCGAATATAGAGCGCGCGCATTGCTGCAGGCCCTATTCGCCCCCGATTATGGGATACTCCGGTCATGCCGTTTTTGGGGGCATATCACGCTTGCGCACGCTATTTTTCGCGCCACAACAGAGAAGACCGATATCACCATGTCCAGCGATGTATTAGCCGAGCTTCGCGAACGAGGCCTTATTTTCCAAGTGGCTGGAGAGGATGCCATTGAGCAGTGGCTGGCGGCCGAGCCACGCACACTGTATTGCGGCTTTGATCCTACTGCTGACAGTTTGCATATTGGTTCTCTCGTACCCCTGTTGGTGCTGCGCCGGTTTCAGGCATCTGGGCATCGGCCCATTGCGCTAGTGGGCGGCGCAACAGGACTGATCGGAGACCCCAGCTTCAAATCATCCGAGCGTCAGCTCAATACCCCCGAAGTGGTGGCTGGCTGGGTTGATAAGCTGCGCCAGCAGGTGAGTCAGTTCATTGATTTTGAAGGGCCTAACGCGGCCTTGGTTGCCAATAATCTTGACTGGACCCAAGGCCTCGATGTTTTGGGCTTTTTACGCGACGTAGGCAAGCACTTCTCGGTGAACAACATGATCGGTAAGGAGTCTGTGCGACAGCGTCTCGATCGAGAAGGTGCCGGGATCAGCTTTACCGAATTCAGCTACATGATTCTGCAGTCTTTAGACTTTGCAGAACTCTATCGCCAGCATGGCTGCGGTTTGCAGATTGGTGGCTCAGATCAGTGGGGTAACATTACCGGTGGGATTGATCTGACCCGACGGTTACACGGCGCACAGGTATTTGGGCTGACGCTTCCCTTGGTCACAAAATCGGACGGCACCAAATTTGGTAAGACCGAGTCAGGCACTATTTGGCTGGACGCCAATAAGACGTCGCCCTATGCGTTTTATCAATTTTGGCTGGGCACCGCAGACGCCGATGTATATCGTTTTTTGCGCTATTTTACGTTTTTATCATTGTCAGACATCGAGGCAGTGGAACGAGCGGATAGTGAGCGATCCGGTCGACCCGAAGCACAACGCCTATTGGCTCAGGAGGTGACGCGTCTGGTGCACGGTGACGAGGGTTTAACTGCCGCAGAACGCATTACCGAGGCGCTTTTTTCGGGTGATCCCAGCGCACTGGCTGAGCCCGATTTAGCGCAGCTTGCGCTCGACGGGCTGCCAGCCAGTAGTCTGAATCGACAAGACTTGCCGCCCACTTTCAGTCAGCTGCTGAATCAGGTCGAGCTGGCAACAGGCAAGCAAATCAAGGATGCCTTAGCTCGCGAGGCAGTTCTCGTTAATGGTCTACCGGTTCTGGGCGGCCAAACCGTCACCTGTGACATCGCGCTCGATCGGAGTCGTGCACTGCATGATCGCTTTCATCTCGTGCGCTTTGGCAAAAAGAAGTATCACCTGTTCACCGAGCATGACTAACCCTTTGTCAGCAGGGAAGGGGGTCGCGCGCGGCGCTGGTCACGTCACTGAGTACTCTCAAGATGTCACAGGCTGATACCGCGTTAGCCGATTCGGCCTTGCTGGCGCAAATCCAATCTGACTTGCAGACCGCGACCGCGCTGTTGAGTGCCTTGACGCCTGGCGTGACGATTTTTGGGAGCGCGAGGACGGCACCAGAAGATCCCGCTTGTCGATGCGCTGAGCAGCTCGGCCATGGCTTGGCTAAGGCAGGTGTTCCGGTCTTGACGGGCGGTGGGCCGGGTATCATGGAGGCCGCCAATCGAGGGGCCGCCGCTGCCGGTGGTGTCTCGGTAGGACTCAACATTGAGCTTCCCTATGAACAAGCCGCTAATCCTCACTTAACGCATCAGCTTCACTTCCATCAGTTCCTGACAAGAAAGCTGATGCTGACGCGTTATTCACGCGGGTTCGCCGTGTTTCCTGGGGGGTTCGGCACGGCGGATGAGTTGCTGGAACTGCTTGTTGCTTTTCACACTGATCGTAGTGTGAGGAAACCATTAGTGTTGATTGACACTGCCTTTTGGGCTGGCTTGATCGATTGGTTTCGCCTCGAGCTGGGATCGAGACAGATGATTGATCTGCACAACACAGACTTTATTCAAGTGGTGGATGGTCACGAGGCCGCCTTGAAAATAGTGTTGGATGAGTAGGTGAATTTCCAGTGCAGAGCGCTTAGTGAGTGAATGCGTTGTGGGCGGATAACCACGCGCGTCGAGATTGCCCTCTCATACGGCGTGTTGCCTTATGTCGATGCGGTTGCGTGATGGCTGCATCTTTTCGGAGCAAGTAATGTTACCGGTCATTTTTGGTTTATCAGGTTCAGTGTTAACACCCGATGAGCGCGCCTTTTTTACGGCCGCTAACCCTGCTGGTTACATTTTATTTGCGCGCAATATCGAGCACCCTAGCCAACTGCGGAGTTTGACGGACGCACTGCGTGGGCTATCGGGTCGCGACAATCTGCCGATTCTGATTGATCAAGAGGGCGGCAGAATCACACGGTTGGGACCGCCCCATTGGCGTGCCTGGCCCGCTGCCATCACCCTGAGTGAGGCAACCCAATACCGGTTAAGCGCGAGTGAGCGGGTGCAGTGTAACTACGAGGCACTGGGTCTTGAGCTGGCCTCA
>JABJAS010000411.1 GCA_018666055.1 Halieaceae bacterium
CCCTTGCGGCTCAAGGTGGTGACCACCGCGTGGCTTCAGGCTTCCCGGCTTAGACCAGGCTTGCTCAACCGCCACGGAGGTGCTCTCCGGGTACTGCATTATCGGCTCGAGGACAAATCGTCTGGCGCATACAACAGGCCAAAGGGAGTATAGCGGATTCTCGACTTCAGTTAATCTCGAGCTGCCGCAATTGATAGAGCACCTCATCTAGCTGGCTATTCAACGCTGAAAGTCGTTGTTGTTCTTCACTGCTTTGAGTGGATTGTTCGCCACCCTTTAGCGCCAGCAACTCGTGGCTAATATTCAGTGCCGCCATAATGGCAACGCGCTCCAAACCAATGACTTTGCCCGTGGAGCGGATATCTCTCATGTGCTGATCGAGGTAACGAGCGGCGGTGGTGAGCGCCGATTCCTCGTCAGCCGGACAAGCGACTTGATATTCTTTGTCGAGGATATCGACGCTGACGGTGTTAGAGCGACTCATGCAGTGCCATCCAAAGAGCGCAATCGGGCCAGAGAAGTCTCAACGTGCTCGCTAGCTTGACGTTGCCGCTCCAAGAGCTCGCGACGCTCCTTTTGTAGTTCCGCAGTGCGCAGCTTCAAAGCACGATTTTCTCGGTTCAACTCGCGGCTCAGCTCAATGAGATCATTCACTTTTGTTTCCAGCGCCTGTATGAGGTTTTCAGCCACGGCATGTACACTATGTCAGTTGGAAGCAAGCACTATAATGCGCGTTGTTTCACTGGGTCAATGCACGGCAACGCAACGGAGATGAGGGCGGGCTCTTTTAGGAAGGCGCGTTGTTTCATCACCGATAACTCAGTATTAATTTATTGACGATCAGGGACGGCACTATTTTGTTATTCGACGCACTGGGCGCATTCGAAGATATGCCTCATTGGGAAGAGGCGGCAGACAGCCTTTTCAATGCGGGCCTCACCATCAATCCGTCTGCGCTCCATGGCGGTATGGTGGGTTTGCTGGCGGCGGGATTTAGCCCTCGCACAGAGCAACACTTTTCGTCGACCGTGGCGGCATTGGAAAAAGCATTGGCGGTCGAGTTGACGGGGGAGTTGGTCGAATTTATCTCCCGCTTAAGTCTCGCGACCCTGTCGGCTATTGAAGATGCTGATTACACCTTCCAGCCGATGTTGCCGCCAGATGATGATGCCTTAGAAGAACGCTTATTATCGATTTCTGAGTGGAGTACCGGGTTTTTGTCGGGTTTCACGCAGGGGATTACGATTCGCGAAGCAGCGGGTGAACCTGTCGCAGGCTTAACGGCTGAGGCGCTGAAAGATATCGCCGCCATCGCACAAGTTGACACTGAGGAGTCTGATTCTGAAACGGCGGAGCGGCAATTAGACGACATCATCGAATACTTGCGATTTGCCGCTATCAACACTGTGATGGAAGCACAATCGCTACAGGAGACCGATCTTGAAGATCACCAAAGCTGAGTTTACCCGTCGCCGCAAAAAGCTGATGTCTATGATGGACAAAAACAGTATTGCGGTCATTCCTGGTGCCCGGGAAGTAACTCGGAGTCGAGATACTGAGTATCCGTTTCGGCAGAATAGCGATCTCTTTTACTTGACGGGGTTCGAGGAGCCTGACGCGGTGTTGGTGCTTTTGCCCGGTCGCAGACAGGGTCAGGTGATCTTGTTTTGTCGAGAGCGCGACCCCGATATGGAACTGTGGAATGGTTATCGATTAGGCCCCGAGGGCGCGATAGCCTATCTGGGGCTGGATGACGCTTTCCCCATTGATGATCTTGATGAAATTCTTCCTGGTCTCATTGAGGGAACGAATCGGATCTACTATTCGATGGGCCACGACGATCATTTTGATCAGCGGGTGATGGGTTGGGTAAATCAGATCCGACGTCTCGCGCGCAGCGGAGCGGCGCCCCCTGCCGACTTTACTGATTTGGCCTTTCTGCTGCATGAGCAACGCTTGATCAAGTCTGCTGCTGAACTGCGTGTTATGCGCAAAGCAGGTGAGATCAGCGCCGAAGCGCACATTCGTGCCATGCGCGAGTGTCGTGCAGGACGATACGAATATCATCTTGAAGCGTCTATTCAGCACACTTTTGCGGAGCATGGCGCGCGTTTTCCCGCCTACAGTTCCATTGTTGGTTCAGGTGTTAATGCCTGCGTACTGCATTACACGGAAAATAACGCGCGCATGCGCGGCGGTGATTTGGTGTTGATTGACGCCGGCTGCGAGTACGAGGGTTATGCGGCCGACATTACTCGCACCTTTCCGGTCAGTGGCCGTTTTTCCCCGGAGCAACGTGCCCTGTATGACGTCGTGTTAGCGGCGCAGCATGCTGCGATTGCCAAGGTGAAGCCCGGTAATACGTGGAATCAGCCCCACGATGCCACCGTGAGAGTGATTACCCGGGGACTCATTAAGTTGGGGTTGCTGAAAGGTCAGGAGCGCGATTTGATCAAATCAGAGGCGTATCGTGATTTTTATATGCACCGAGCCGGCCATTGGCTGGGGCTAGATGTTCACGACGTCGGTGACTATCGCGTGGATGGCCGATGGCGGCAGTTAGAAGCGGGCATGGTCATGACCATCGAGCCCGGTATCTACGTCGCGCCTGATAACACGCGCGTTGCCAAGCGTTGGCGTGGCATCGGGGTGCGAATAGAGGATGATGTGGCGGTGACTGAAACAGGGTGCGACATATTGACCGGAGACGTTCCGACCAATGCCGATGAGATTGAAGCGCTGATGTCAGGGACGCCATGACCTCTCATTCGCAGGTGCTGATTCTGGGCGGGGGACTAGCGGGGCTCTCGTTCGCCATCGCTATCGCCTGTGAGAATCCTGATTTAGACATTGTGTTGTTGGAGGCCAGTCCCTTTCGATCGGGGTCACCTAACCCACTCGATACGCGCGGCTCTGCACTCAATTTACATTCTGTATCACTGCTGGAATCGTGGGGCATCTGGTCAGGCCTGCGTTCCGCCGCAGGCGCGATACGCGATATCCATGTCTCTCATCGTGGCCATTTTGGTAGCACAGTGATGACGGCCAGCGAACTTGATGTCTCCGCCTTGGGCTATGTTGTGGAGAACCATGAGCTCGGTCAGCAGTTGCTGGCTCGTGCCACGCAGTTGGGCATTACCATTCGATCTCCGGTCCGGTGCAGTGGGCTTCGGACCGACGCAGGCACATCAGCGGTTGAGACAGAAGAAGGTGAGGTGATCACCGCTGACCTTGTCTTATTGGCTGCCGGCGTTGCGCCCGATTGGTTTGCTCAGTTGGGTATCCGCGTCTTGGAGCGACCGACTCCTAATACCGCGCTGGTATTTAATGCGAGCTTCCCAGGACAGCAAAGTGGTCGTGCTTTTGAGCGCTTTACCGAAAATGGGCCATTAGCAGTGTTGCCGCTGCCGACGCTGAGTCATGCCGATCAGCGCTATAAC
Source organism: Halieaceae bacterium (assembly GCA_018666055.1). Lineage (GTDB taxonomy): Bacteria > Pseudomonadota > Gammaproteobacteria > Pseudomonadales > Halieaceae > Luminiphilus. Next base: position 3,441 of record JABJAS010000411.1, read on the forward strand.
GTGGTGTGGTCGGTGTCCAACAGCACAGCAACTATGCTTGGCGATCTGGACGATGAGGCTTTTCGCAACCACTTTCAGGATGCATTTGGTTGGCGGTTAGGGCGCGTACAGGCCGTGGGGCGGCGCAGTCAGTGGCCACTGATGCGGTTATCGGCTTCGGAGCAGTTCCGCGCTGGCTTTCTCTTGGTGGGCAATGCAGCGCACACGCTACACCCTGTCGCGGGCCAAGGGTTAAATCTCTCCCTGCGAGAGGCCGGCTTATTGGCACAAGCAATCGCCGACGCACAGCAGCACTCAGCCCCCATTGGCTGTCTAGCGAGTTTAAAAACCTATCTCGATCAAGTGTCTCTTGAGCAGCGCCTTGTCGTCGACAGCACCGATGCGTTGGCCACCCTTTTCAATCGCCGAGGACCGCTACTGGATGTCCCTCGAGACGCATCACTTGCCTTATTAGATTTACTGCCAGCAGTCCGGCAACAAGTCGCAAGTGTTGGAACGGGTCGGCGCTATGCCTGAGCGATACAATGAGCGCAGCGCGGATGTGCTGATCGTTGGCGCTGGCATTGCCGGGCTGTCCTTAGCGATTGCTTTGAGCAAAAGTGATTGTCACGTCGTGGTGGTTGATGGGGCTGATCGGCCCAAGCCAGTCAACGAAGGCGTTGCATTAAATGATTGGGACCTTAGAGTCAGTGCGTTGACACCCACGTCCATTCGTTTTCTTGAATCACTTGGCGTGTGGCAGAGGATTCCCAGCGAGCGCACTGCCCCCTACCAGGCCATGTGTGTCTGGGATGCCGACGGTACTGGACGAATCACTTTCAATGCAGAGGACGTCGCCGCATCTTGCCTCGGACACATTGTTGAGAACCGACAGACCGTGCAGGCGTTGATAGAGTGCGCAGAGGCTTGCAGCGGCGTGGAGCTGCGCTGGCAAAGTGCACTGGAGTCCTTGTCTCGCACACCGGATGGTTGGTCCGTTCACTGTGCCGGCGATCAACGTCTCTCTGCACAGCTCGTTGTTGCGGCTGATGGTGCCCGCTCAAAGGTGCGTCAGCTGACAGCGCAGCCCACTCGAGATTGGGATTATCATCAGAGCGCGATTGTTGGCACGGTCGCGCTATCGTCGCCGCATCAAGCAACGTGTTGGCAAGCTTTCCTAAGTACTGGTCCATTAGCGCTACTGCCATTGCCCGATCCTTCGAAGGTGGCGCTGGTCTGGTCGCTAGATGCGCAGGAGCACGCTGAGGTTGCGGCGCTGTCTGATACCGCTTTTGTTCAGGCTTTAAATCAGGCTTTGGGTCCATTAGCGCCTCATGCAGAGGCGGTGGGGACCCGCGTCAGCTTTCCACTTAAACAAAGTCATGCGATCGATTACGTGGACGAAGGGTTAGTGTTGGTTGCTGATGCGGCACACAGCATTCATCCATTGGCTGGACAAGGCATTAACCTTGGACTGTCCGATGTGCGCATTTTGGCGCAAGAACTCTTGGCGGGTTGTGCCGGCGGCCTCCCGGTTTCGAGCCCCGTTTCCCTAAAACGCTACCAACGCCAGCGAAAGTCGGAAAATCTCGCCATGATGGCGGCGATGGAGGGCTTTAAGCGCGGCTTTGGTAGCCCTCATCCGGCCGCAGTGATACTGCGGAATATCGGTCTGAATATGGTTGAGCGTCAGCACTGGCTGAAGCGATGGTTCATGCGGCAAGCGATTAGCTGACTTGCCGGCCACGAGCGCGATGGTGCGGGTCACGTGTTTGCGTCCCAGCAGGCCGCCCACCCGACATCGCTTGCTCGTTTCACCCCTTTAGGGGCTGTGTTTTGACACTTATTGAGTGAGAGGGTCGTTATGTCTCAGGATCCAGACAATCTGTATTACGCGGCGACGCATGAGTGGGCCCGGCTGGAAGCGGATGGCTCTGTGACGGTCGGTATTACTGAGCATGCTCAACAGGCGCTGGGGGACGTCATGTATGTCGAGCTACCCCTGGTGGGAGCTGTCGTCTTGGCGGCAGGGTTCACAGGTATTGTCGAGTCCGTTAAGGCGGCGTCAGATATTTATGCGCCAATAGCGGGCATGGTGCTCGCTGTGAATGATGCGTTAGCGGATACCCCCGAGCAGATTAATGAGGACCCCTATGGTGCAGGATGGTTTTATCGTCTAAAGCCTGAAGAGCCATCGCAGCTTAACGCGCTACTGAATGCCGAGGGCTACGCGTCCGCCGTAGCAGCAGAGCCCCAATAGCGCTGGAGGGTTAAGGGCGTAGCGAGAGCACCGTCCAGCCCTGGCGCTCCGCATGCTCAGCGAGTACGGGGTCGGGGTCTACTGCAACGGGGTGGCCGACTTCACTGAGAAGCGGTAAATCGTTGTGAGAGTCGGAATAAAACCACGTGTCTTCATTGTCGTTAGCATTGGCGTGGCGGCTGCGCCAAGCGGCAAGGTGTGTCACCTTGCCGCTTTGGAAGCAGGGTAGCCCCTCTGGCTTTCCCGTGTAACAGCCGTCAATCACACCCACGGCACTGCCCAACCAGTGTTGAAAGCCAAGGCGTGCGGCGACGGGTTCAGCGACGACACTATGTGTGGCGGTCATGAGCAAGAGCTGGTCACCGGCAACGCGGTGGTGGTCTATCAGCGCAAATGCCTTGTCTAGCAGCATGGGTTCGATACATTCTGTCATAAACTGCCGCTGTAAATCGCGCACAGAGGCCTTCGTTTTGCCGGTGAGGGGTTCGAGCACAAACTGAAGGTAGGCCGTCATATCGAGGCTGCCTGCCTGATACGCCTCATAAAATTGATCGTTAGTGCGCGCGAAGTTTGCCGCGTCTACGAGGCCTTTTTGGACTAAGAACTCTCCCCAGCGGTGATCAGAATCGCCAGCGAGTAACGTATTATCGAGGTCAAAGATAGCGAGGGCCATGGCGTTGTTTGGTTGCTCCCAAAAAAATAAGACCTCTCCGGTGAGTCCCGTTGACAGAGGATGTGTGGAAGAATACGGATTGGAAGCCTGCGTCACAATCCCGTTGGGCTTAACTCGTATGCGACGACTCGGTATCGGATCTTGAATACAGCAATAGACAACGACAGGGTGATCGATAAAGACGGCTTCCGGCCTAATGTTGGCATTGTCATTTGTAACGAAGATGATCAAGTGCTCTGGGGGCGCCGGGTCAATGGCAGAGATTCGTGGCAATTTCCGCAAGGCGGGATTCATCGAGGCGAAACGCCCGAGGCCGCAATGTACCGTGAGCTGGAGGAAGAGGTCGGACTCAAGCCAGACATGGTGAAAGTATTGGGGCGAACTCAAAGTTGGTTGCATTACCGGTTGCCTAAGCGGTTTATTCGTCCCTCTGAGGATCCCGTTTGCATCGGCCAAAAACAGGTTTGGTTTTTGATGAGATTAACGGCCGCTGAGAGCGATATCAGGTTAGATGCTGATGACACCCCAGAATTTGATCACTGGCGCTGGGTGACGTATTGGTACCCTATTTCGGCTGTGGTGGACTTTAAGCAGGCCGTTTACCGACAGGCGCTGACGCAACTGGCGGGTCGTCTGAGCCCGCAGCGCAAGCCTGCTCGCAGACGGCGCGGGGGCCGCTGATGCTCGAACTGCTCCGCCGGCTGATTCAGGATGTTAACGATGCCGACTCGCTTGAGGATGCACTTAATCTCATTGTGGCTCAGGTTAGAGCGGCGATGCGGACGGATGTGTGCACGATTTATCTGCGTGACAAAGCGAGTCAGAAGTTGATATTTCGAGCCACTGAGGGCCTGAACTCGGACAAAGTAGGGCAGTTTGGTCTGGGCTTCGATGAGGGGCTGGTGGGCTGGGTCGCGACACGCGAGGAGCCACTGAATCTGGATAATGCCATTGCGCACCCTCAATTTCAGTTGGTGGATGGTCTAGGTGAGGAACCGTTCAACGCGTTCTTAGGCGCCCCTATTATTCATCAGCGCGATCTTTTGGGTGTATTGGTGGTTCAGCAGGGGGATCATCGCCGGTTTTCTGAGGATGAGGAGGCCTTTCTGATCACCGTCTCTGCCCAGCTTGCAGGGGTGATTGCTCACGCGGAGCTAGCGGGTGCTATTGGACGGACAGTGTCGGTTGCTGCCCCCACCGATACTGCGGCCAGGCTGTCGGGCGTTGCCGCCTGCGCGGGTATTGGTATTGGCACAGCCGCTTGGATTTCGCCGGTCGCTGATTTGCAGACAGTGCCGTCGCGTAAAGTAGACGATCGGGTTGCCGAATTGCGGGCGTTTCGTGACGCGCTGGCCAGCGTTCGCAGCGATATACAGCAAGTGGCAGAAAACCTAAAAAGCGAGCTAGGACCCGAAGATCATGCCTTATTTGGTGTCTATCTTAGTATCCTTGATGATTCTGTTTTGGGGAGTGAGGTTGCTGCCCTCATTAAGGCTGGTGAGTGGGCTCAGGGCGCTTTGAGTCAGGTGATGTTGCGCCATATCCGCCATTTCGAGCGATTAGATCACTCCTACCTCCGTGAGCGGGCAGTCGATGTCCGTGACCTGGGTACTCGTGTACTGAGTTATCTGCAGAACGCCAATCGCCAAGAGGTGGATTACCCTGCCTCGACCGTCTTAGTGGCAGAAGAGTTAACGGCCGCCACACTGGGAGAGATTCCTAGGGATCGGCTCGCCGGCATTGTTTCGATGCGTGGTAGCGCCAACAGCCACACTGCGATCTTGGCGAGAGCCATGGGGATTCCTGCGGTGGTGGGTGTTGAGGATCTGCCTCTCAAGCGGCTTCCTGACCAGCGGTTGGTGGTCGACGGCTACAACGGCCGAGTGTACGTCAATCCCCATAGTGACTTGTTAGCGCGCTTTGAAGCACTGCTCGCAGAGGACGAGGCGCTGTTTGAGGAGCTCGCGCCATTGGCGTCACAGCCCGCGCAAACCTCAGATGGCAAGATTATTCCCCTCTGGGTCAATACCGGTGTCGCCGCTGACGTGCAAAGGGCGCGCGAATTCGGGGCTGAAGGGGTAGGCCTTTACCGAACCGAAGTCAGCTTTTTATTACGAGATCGATTTCCCAGTGAAGAGGAACAGCGCCAGCTGTATCGCGAGCAGTTAGCGGCGTTTCACCCTGCGCCGGTGACCATGCGGACACTCGATATTGGCGGCGATAAAGCCTTGCCTTATTTCCCTATCGAGGAATCCAATCCCTTTTTGGGTTGGCGTGGTATCCGCGTAACGCTGGATCATCCCGAAATTTTTCTGACACAGGTGCGTGCCATGTTGAAGGCCAACGAGGGTCTCGATAATTTGCGCATTTTATTACCTATGGTGACTGCCATCGACGAGCTTCGTTCGGCGCGGGCGTTGATTGGCAGATGTCACGATGAGGTCCTCAGCGAGGGGTTTACCGCACCTTTGCCAGACATCGGCGTGATGATCGAGGTGCCTGCCGCGGTTTATTTGGCGGGGCCGCTGGCGCAAGAAGCCGACTTTTTATCAGTGGGCTCCAATGACCTGACGCAATACTTACTGGCGGTTGACCGCGGCAATGCCCGGGTTGCCGCGCTGTATCAAGCGCTGCACCCAGCGGTGCTGGCGGCATTGGCTCACATTATCAAAGCTGCTCACAGTGAGAAAAAATCTGTCAGCATTTGCGGTGAGTTGGCGGGTGACCCGCGGGCGGCACCCTTATTGGTTGCGATGGGATTCGATCAGCTGTCAATGAACGCGGGAAGCTTGTCCTTGGTGAAGCGCGTTTTAAGTGCCTTCAGTGTGGCGGAGTTGGCAGATTTGATGGCGACACTGCTACCCCTCAGGTCCGCTCAGGAAGTCATGGCAGCATTAGATACGGCATTGAGCCAGCGAGGGCTCGATATTTTTCTCAGACGCCGTGGAGACGATTAAGTGGTGCCTTACCCTGATATTGACCCCGTTGCGATTGCCTTGGGCCCGATCACGGTTCATTGGTATGGCCTAACCTATCTCGGCGGCCTCGCCTTCGCGTGGTGGCTGGCGCGTCATCGAGCGGCGCAATCCCATACGCCACTCCAGCGACATCAAGTGGATGACCTTATTTTTTATGCGGCGGTCGGCATCGTGATTGGAGGCAGGTTGGGCTATACCCTTTTTTATGGACTCGATCGTCTTATGGGCGATCCTCTGTGGCTGTTTAGGGTCTGGGAAGGCGGCATGGCATTTCACGGTGGCTTCTTGGGTGTGCTGGTGGCGATGACACTCTTTGCTAGACAGCACCGCATTGATGCGGGGCGGCTGCTGGATTTTGTTGCCCCCCTCGCACCCGTAGGCCTTGCGTTAGGCCGATTGGGCAATTTTATCGGGCAGGAGCTATGGGGCAGAAGTGCTGACATCCCCTGGGCAATGGTGTTTCCGCGGGATCCACTGGCTATGGCGCGTCACCCGTCGCAGCTCTACCAGTTCGCACTGGAAGGTTGTCTCTTATTCATTCTGCTCTTATGGTTTAGTCGACAACCGAGGCCACAGTGGGCCGTATCCGGCATGTTTTTAATAGGCTATGGCTTGTTTCGATTTTTAGCGGAGTTTTTCCGCGAGCCGGACGCCCATATCGGCTTCGATGCCATGGGTTGGATGACGCGAGGCCAATTATTGTGCGTGCCAATGCTGATGGCAGGCACTTGGCTACTCTATCGGGCGTATCGGCCGACCTATCGATGAGGACAGCATGCAGGCGTATCTCGACTTATTAAACGATATTCGCGATCACGGGATTGATCGTGGCGATCGCACCGGCACCGGTACTCGGTCCGTTTTCGGCCGTCAGCTCCGTTTTGATCTCGCGCACGGGTTTCCGCTACTCACCACTAAAAAAGTACACTTTAAAAGCGTCGTGAATGAACTGATTTGGTTTCTCAGCGGTGACACCAATACACAGTGGCTGCGTGAGAATGGCGTGCGTATTTGGGACGAATGGGCTACCGAAGACGGAGAGCTTGGGCCACTGTACGGGGCACAGTGGCATGCCTGGCCTACACGCGATGGCGGCAGTATTAATCAAATCGACTACGTGGTGGATTGCCTGCTGCATCGGCCTGACAGCCGCCGCATCTTATTTCACGCTTGGAATGTTGAGTACTTGCCTGACGAGACGATCAGTCCGCAGGACAATGTGCGCGCCGGTAAAATGGCGCTGCCGCCCTGTCATCTGCTCTATCAATTTTACGTCGCCAACAAAACACTCTCCGCCCAGCTGTATATTCGCTCGAGCGATGCGTTCTTAGGCCTGCCTTTCAACATCGCATCGGTGGCACTGCTCACGCATATGCTGTCGCAGCAGTGCGGATTAACACCCGGAGAGGTGGTCATTACGCTGGGTGACGCCCATCTCTACAGTAATCATGGAGAGCAGGTCGCGACGCAGCTTGATCGGGTCCCCGGGGTCTGCCCGACCTTGAAAATGCTGCGCCACCCGGCCTCTATTTATGATTACCACTTTGACGATTTTGAATTGGTCGGCTACGACCCCGCGCCGAATATCTCTGCTCCGGTGGCGATCTGATGACAGGATCTCGACAGAATAACGATATCCCCGTGGTCCTCGTGCTCGCGGCGGCTGACAATGGCGTGATTGGACGGGGAGACGCCCTACCATGGGATTTACCTGATGACTTGCGTCATTTTAAACGGACCACATTGGGGCGGCCTATTATCATGGGACGTAAAACCTTTGATAGCGTTGGTTTTCCGTTGCCTGGACGCCGCAACATCGTGGTCACCCGTGACCCGTCTTGGCATCATCAAGGCGTGACGACCTGCCATACACTGTCAGACGCCTTAGAGTGCGCATTCGGTCAGGCCCTGATTGATGGCGCTGACGCGGCGATGGTGGTCGGCGGCGCTGAAATATACCGACTGGCATTACCGAGAG
>JABJAS010000412.1 GCA_018666055.1 Halieaceae bacterium
GGCGGGTCGCATCCAAGAACTGCTGCCAGAACTTCGCGATCGGCCTGCGTCGCTGAGGAAGTTTAGTGCTGGTGGCAAGGCGTACAAAGCCGGTGAGACCTGGCGTCAACCGGATCTCGCCAAAACCCTGCAAGCGATCTCGGATGAAGGTCGGGCAGGCTTTTATAGCGGCTGGGTCGCCAAAGCGATTACCCATGAGATGACCCAGCAAGGCGGCCTCATTCGGCAAACGGATCTCGATGCCTATGGATCGGTGTGGCGCGACCCGATTCACGGCCGCTACCGGGGCTTCGATGTGTACAGTATGGCGCCGCCATCCTCCGGGGGTATTTTGTTAACCCAGATGCTGAACATGCTGTCGGCTTACCCGGTTGGGCAGTTGCAGCCGGGTTCGGCTGACCTGATTCACTTGATGACAGAGGTCGAGCGCCGCGCCTATGCCGACCGCACGGAGCATTTAGGAGATTCCGATTTCTATCCCGTGCCCATTCAAAAACTGATTGACCCCGACTATGCCCAGGCCCGCATGGAAAGCTATGACCCTGATAAGGCTAGCCTGAGCTCTGCAATCGGCCACGGGGTTTGGCAGGAAAGCGAACAAACGACCCACTACTCGGTGATCGATGGCGACGGCATGATGGTTGCCCTGACCACCACCTTGAACAGCAGCTTTGGCAATAAATGGGTCATCCCGGGTACTGGCATTTTGATGAACAACGAAATGGATGATTTTGCCGCCAGCACAACCGAGGCCAATCAGTACGGGCTGCTCGGAAACACAGCCAATGCCATTGCCCCCGGTAAGCGCATGCTGAGTTCGATGACGCCGACCTTAGTGTTGAAAGACAATGCGCCGGTGCTCATTACCGGCTCGCCCGGCGGGTCGACCATTATCACAACGGTGCTGCAGGTGATTCTGAATGTGATTGATCATGGACAGTCGCTGGCGCAGGCGGTTGCCGCGCCCAGAGTGCATCATCAGTGGCAACCCGATGTCATTGATTTCGAAAAAGGCCGTTTGCCAGAAACCGTGATCGCCGACCTAAAAGCGCGGGGGCATAGCCTGCAAGCCCGGAGCGCCATAGGGGTGGCGAATAGTATCTTGGTCACGAATGGTCAGCTTGAGGGGGTTGCTGACTCTCGAGATATGGGTACTGCGGCCGGGTTTTAATCCCACGCCGCAAGTTTTAATAAGCGCCTCGGCGCGCTTTATCGAATTTGCCGTGATGTCGAGTAAGTTTGCTGTGGGTTTGTCAGAAGTCGCGTGCCTCGCAGGCTTTAAACGCTTCAATCATCGTCTGGGCAGTCTGATGCATCCTGCTTTTATTCAGACTCGCTAAGCTTGTCCGGGCGCCAGCTGGCATTGAGCCAGTAAGCCCTGCAAACGCTCGGTGTGGGAGACTAGGCGCGCGCGAGCCGTGTCAATTAAATCGGCGCGGGCAGTAATGAACGCCGCATAGCGGGGGTCTTGTTGCGCGCCAACGGCGGCCTCGAGTGCCTCAATCAACGGCAGCAGGGCGTGGGTGCGTCGGTTCAGGGCGGCTGTCATGGGTTGCAGTTGGCCAACATAGACGTTCTCAACGAGGGCCTTGAGGCGCAAGGCGCGCGGATTGCTTTTGTTTTCGTAGCACAAAGGGCGTTTGGCTAAGAACGTATCGATGACGGCATTGGCTGCTTGCATCTGATTCGCTACGTCTAGCCAGCCTTTTAGGAGTAAACCGCCCTCAGCCGAGCGCAGGGCGGCCAAGACTAAGTCCAAGTCGGACGCCGTACCCGTAAATGCCAGTGCGCTGATAGCGGTTGCGTCGTGCAGCAACGCCTTAAGGGCAGGCTCGAGGTCACTTTGCAGGGTTTCGGGGTATTGCCCAAGGCTAGATTGCGCGCGCCAAAACTGGGTGAATTCCGGTCCAAAAAGGAGTGCCGCCCGCAATTGATCGGGCAATTGCGCGCGCTTTCGGTCGGCCTCGCGCTGGAGTTGGTCTGCAAGCTCGGGATGGCTCGCGCTTAGGCGGGTCACGCAGCGGTCGCTGGCATTGATAAAGTTGACGTCATATACCAA
>JABJAS010000413.1 GCA_018666055.1 Halieaceae bacterium
CATTCTTTGATTTATCGCGCAGCACAATCGTTAGCGGGCAGAAGTGTCACGAACCACGCCGCAGTTTCTCAGCGCGCATTATCACGCCGCGATGAATTACCGCTGGCGGGTACTATAGCAGGGCTGAGCTCGGCATACGCAAGCGAGCTCGCTGGCAACATGCTACGTGCGCCATGAGCGATACCCGCACCCGCCATCGATGGGCAAATACCAAGCCAACAGGTGAGGGGTCATAGGGACTAAGCAGGTCAGAATGTGCTATGGGACGACCTCGGCACCCCGCGAATAAGGCGAGTTGTAGCGGCGCTAACGGCGAAAATCGAGCGTCAGTAACAGCCGTCGACACACCGAGCAGCGAATCGATATGCTCACCCAATGACTGTGCGCCTGATTGAGCAATTTGCTCGCCATCGAGCACGTGGATCGGTGCTGCAGAGGCGCTGTTCGCACCCGTAAATGACGCCGTGACAATGGTTTCTTCGGTTAATGTGTCTTCGCTTCCAGTAGCTGTGAACGGAATGACCGCAACGGCTACGAGAGTATGTGCTGCTTTGCGCCGCATACCCGCCTCCTAACAATAGATTTTAATAAGGGTTCAGTAAACTTAAGGAACAGGTTCAGCTGAGTGGCGGTGCCCGGGCGCGAAAATCAAAGTCATGGCGCGCAAGCCACTGGGGTGTCGATAGCTCACGCGGGAGGGTTGCGACATAGCAGGTCGCCGGTTGGAGAACGTCGCTCGCTGCCGCTTCATCCTCGGCAGCCATCTGACATTGAAGGCACAGTTGCTCATCGCACTCGATCTCTACAAGGTGTTCGGCTGCCAATAGCTGAGCACACGCAAATACAGCGCTCAACGCGAGTATTACGACGAAGCGCCGTGCAGTGTGGGGGAAAGACAACAAGCAACAATCCATGAGGCGATTTATTGAATGATACATTGTATCATGTATAGCAAAAAGTGATACGAGCAATTAGTGCTTTGAGTTTTCGGCCGATGGACGCTGATGAAAGGGACGTCTATGACTGCGCAGGCCCGTAACCTAGAATCTCATTATTCAAAAGTGGAGCACCTGTGGTAAAGCCCTCCCCACCCCCAGACCGTATACCGGTCAATATCATTACCGGCTTCCTGGGATCGGGAAAAACCTCCGCAGTGCTCAATCTGTTGAAGCAAAAGCCACCAGAGGAACATTGGGCAATATTAGTCAATGAATTCGGCGAGATTGGGGTTGATCGGAGTTTGATGCAGGCTCATGCGGTCACACAAGATCGTGTCGCCATCTTAGAAGTACCGGGTGGTTGCATGTGTTGCGCGGCGGGACTGCCGATGCAAATGGCCCTCAGCCAGCTTCTATTTTTGGGACGACCCGATCGACTGTTAATCGAACCCACCGGCCTTGGGCATCCGGTTGAGGTGTTACAAACCCTTTATTCGGATGCCTACAGTGAGACACTAGAAGTGCAAAGCACCGTGACGCTGATCGATGCACGATCTGTCACCAATGATCGTCATGCCAATCACGCCAGCTTCATCCAGCAATTGCGGATAGCCGATTTAATTTTGGCTAACAAAAAAGATCTTTATTCGGTCACTGAATTGTCACTGATCGACAATCTCGTGCAACAGCACTGCGACCGGGACATCGCTATTTATCCCACAGAGCAGGGAAAGATCGATTTGGCACTCATCACCCAGCCGACTGCGTGGATACCCACAATCGGCAAACCACACCACGCCGAGCCCAACTACCTTCTGGCAGCGGATCGCGTCCTGCCTGACTGCGGCTATATTGGTGCGATCAATTCGACTGACGGTTTCGAAAGCGTTGGCTGGAGATTCAGTGCCGCTAACCCATTTGACTACTCAAAAGTCTTTCACTTTTTAAAGCAGCTTCAGGTGGATCGTGCAAAAGCGGTCTTCATTACTGATAAGGGTATTTATGGCTACAACCTAGCCGGATGCACCCTGTCTGAAATTGAGATCGACGACTGTGCAGAAAGCCGAATAGAAATCATCGCAGAGCACATTGAGGCAGATTGGGAGACAGCGCTGCTGTCCTGCTTGCTGTCTGACTGAACAAAC
>JABJAS010000414.1 GCA_018666055.1 Halieaceae bacterium
AGTCAGTCCGGCAGGCATGTCCTTTGGGGGCGGCATGCATGTCTGTCTCGGCATGAACTTGGTCGCGGGCACCGTTTTGCGTCATGCCGAGGAAGCTCAGCCAGACAACCATCAATTCGGCACCATCACGCTCATTATCAAAGAGCTGATTGAGAGAGGCATGCGCGCCAACCCGGATCAACCGCCAGAAAAAATCGCGGCTTCAGAGCGAGATGTCTGGGCTACCTATCCCGTGTTGTTTTAGAACCATGACAGCACCTGCTCGCGTCGTCGGCTACCAACATGCCTTTTCGGCGCTCTGCGATCGCCGACTCGTACAATCGATGTATGGCGAGTGCGATGTCTTGCTGGAGCGGGTGCTTCTCACCCTTCATGGCGAAGCCCATACGGCCCGCAGAGCAATCGAGTGGAAGCTCTTTCGGCGAGACTTTGCTCGGTATTATGAAAGCGAAGTCTATCCCCGCACCCTGTCTCAAACGCTCGCCCCATACTTGCAACAGGGACACTTAGACCTCCCGGAATTTGGTTTTCGCGTCAACATAAATTTGAGCGCGGATATCGCTGGCATCGATCGCACGCAAGGCTCACTGGAGGAGACTGATGCCCTCGTTCGACTTACTCGTAAATTTAGTGAGGGCGCCACTTTATTTCACTCAACGCGCGACAGAGATACCGTGCGAGAAGAGGTCTCGGCGGCACTCGCAGAGTTTGATCAAGCCTTTCTGACGCCCTCAAAGTTACGTCGAGAGTTGATCCTCAAGCGGATAGAATCTGGCGCTGCAGTCGAGGATGACATGCCTCGTGACATCCTTAGCGTTCTGCTTGCCAATCGCGATAAGCAAGACCTCGACGACAGTATGATTCTTAGAGAAGTCGCGTTTTTCATGCAAGCTGGCGCGCACAGCTCAGCCAATGCGCTGACTCACAGTTTTCATGAGATCACGCAATGGTGTCAGGCACATTCAGGCGATGCAGAACGCATTAAGGTGGATGATGCTTTCCTGCAGCAGTGCCTTCATGAAAGCCTTCGCTTACATCCCGCGAGCCCCGTCGCTTGGAGAAAGGCAAGCGAAGCCTTTACGCTCCCCGACGGGACTCATGTTGAGGCGGACGATAACGTGCTCATCGACTTGATGTCTGCCAATGTAGAGGCCGCTATTTTTGGCGAGGACGCGGCGCGCTTTAATCCCCATCGGGTGGTGGCTGATCGCATTCCCCCATTTGGGCTCACCTTTGGCATCGGGATTCACACCTGTTTTGGGCGTGACATCGCCGGCGGGTTGGGGCAGGGAAAAGACGCGAGCCAAGCGCCTCACTACGGCACGCTCACTAACCTACTCAAAAGCCTGTTACAGCATCATGCGCGGCAGGACCCACGCAACCCACCGGTGCCTGATACGGCCACCGAGCGGCCTAACTGGGGTCAATACCAATTGCTCATTGGTGGCGCTTCTTCATCACAGGAGGCTCCCCGTGACGGAACGTGAGACTACGCAGGCTGACACGATTCGACTTGCTATCGAGAGCGAGATATTCAACGGCTCCCTGATCCCAGGCACGCCACTAGAAGAGGGTCGCCTCGCAACACGATTTGGTGTCTCACGAACGCCTGTTCGTGAAGCGATCACACAGCTCGTGCAAGCGGGTCTCATATCCAAATCTGCCCACCGACGAGCCGTGGTGAGCGAGCTAGACCCCGGCACGCTGTTAGACCTATTCGAGGCCCTATCAGAGCTTGAAGGGTCTGCCGCTTTTCTCGGCACAATGCGCATGAGCCAATCTGAAAAAAAACACTTAGTCACCATCCATGAATCAGCCGCGAATAACTTGCACAACCAGGGGGACCCCAACGACTATGCAAAATTGGGTAGCGCTTTTCATCACGGTATCGTCAGAGGCTGTCATAACAAAATACTGATCGAAGCAACCGATTGGCTGTCACTGCGGGTGCTGCCGTATCGCCGCTTTCAAGTCATGACGCCAGGCCGGCTGGAGAAAAATCAGGCAGACCATGACACCATCATTTCCGCTATCGTTGCAGGCGACGCAGAAGTCGCCAGAGAGGCCCTACAACGTCA
>JABJAS010000415.1 GCA_018666055.1 Halieaceae bacterium
CCGCCGTCTCGTTTGGGCATGCGATTCGCTAACAGCCGGTTTAAAAATGCCTCTGCTCCGGCGCCGCGCACATCGTATTTTGCGAACCCGGTCATATCGATCACACCCACCCGATCTCTCACCGCTTCGCACTCCGCTCGCACCACATCAAACACGTTATTGCGACGGTAACTGCATTCTTCCTCACGGCCATCGAGGGAAAACCACTGAGGCCTCTCCCAACCAAATGTCTGCGTGAACACCGCGCCTTTTTCTGCCAGGGCGGCATGCAGTGGACTCAAACGGCAATTGCGCGCCGCGGGGAACTCTTCTCCCGGCAATGGCGTGGCATACGTCAGTCCATAATCTTGAAAGCCCTTTTCGCGCATGTAGTGGCGATCAGCAAAGTCGCCAAATCGTCTAGGATCAAAACCCGTCATATTGATTTCAGCGTCGCCATGGATCATCCACTGGGCGAGATATTTGCCACATCCGGCTCCCTGGGCAATGCCAAAAGAGGAGCCGCAACAGAGCCAGAAATTCTCAAGACCGGCGACGGGACCCAGTAATGGCGGACCGTCTGCCGAATGCGGGATGGCACCATTGACGATGCGTTTAATACCCGCCTCTAGCATTGGAGGCATGCAGTTCATTGCTCGCTCAAGCCAAGGCATCAACCGATCTAGATCATCGGGAAATAGCTCACTGTCCGACGACCACGGCGGCAGTCCATCGGGACCCCACGCCTCGGTCAGACCGGTAGACTCATAAATACCAATCAGACCCGACTTTTGCTCTTGCCGGATATAGGCCGATGCATAAGGATCGCGCATGACCGGAAATTCCTCATCGCGATCAATAAATTCCTGAATCGCACCCGTGACAATATAGTGGTGTTCCATGTTGGCAATGGGCACATCAGCTCCGACCATCTGCGCCACCTGACGTGCAAAACTGCCCGCTGCGTTGACAACAATCTCTGCCGTGACCTTACCCAACTCGGTGTCGACCTCCCATTCGCCAGAGGGCAGACGATTAATATCGGTGACGCGGTTATGGCGCACAATCTTGACGCCCATATCGGTGGCGCCGCGGGCCATCGCATTGGTCAGACCCGAGGGGTCGGCGTGGCCATCGTCCAATGTCCAGGCACCCGCTATCACGCCGTCGATATCGTAAAAAGGATTTAGCGCTTTGATCTTTGCCGCATCGATGATCTCCATGTGGAAACCAACGTTGTCAGCGATACCCTTCATGTAATGAAACCAGTCGAGATCAGCTTGTTGACGCGCGACACGAATGCCGCCAGAGGCATGCCAACTCACATATTGTCCGGTCTTTTCTTCGAGGGTGGGATACAGCCGATTACCATAATCATGGATCTTGGCCAGATTGTAGTTGCTCACCAAGCTCGGGCACTGCCCAGCAGCATGCCAAGTCGATCCCGAGGTTAATTCTCCCTTCTCGATCAACATGACATTGGTTTCGCCCTCTTCGGCAAGATGGTAAGCCAACGCCACCCCCATGATGCCACCACCAACTATCACAATCCGAGCCTGTGAATTCATGGACATACCCTTTTCCTCTGTTCTTCTGTGGTGGAGGCTACAGTGTGATTTTAGACCCCGTCAATGCGCTTAGCCTGGTGCAGATTTGCGGTCGGTAAACGCCACACATCTTGGCCCATGCGGACACTCCTGCGTGACGAAATGAGCAGACCGCTTTGGTTGCGGGAGACCATTTGATGAAACTCAGCGCCAATCCCCATTCTTTCAAAAAACCACCAAAGCTCGCGATTTTTTACACCTCCAAAATTTCGTGCTCAAGGTGTCGCTTTTGGTGCTTAAGGTGTCGGTTTGGGCCTAGCCTTCTGAGACTAACAACGCCACAGTAGCGCCCATCGCAGAGCGGTTTTGCCTGCCAACGCCGCGCTTGATATGACGCTGTTGGCAAAGAGGGAATCGGTTATTATTAGCCGTGCAGATTGGGCCTAGCGGTGGCCGCTGAGTTTCAGGCAGCCGGTGCCGTTTTGAGCCCGAACTGTGTAAAGCACGAGGCAAATAAGGCCTCATGATGGAAGCGTTGAAATGAGCGAGCGAGCGAGTAGACGGAAAGGGGGAGGTCGAGCCGGCAGACGTGAGGCTCGCGCCGACGCTGCCCCAGCCGCTGCCCCGTTTATCGAACGAAAGATTCCCTACGTCGAAATACTCAGCGAAGAAAACCTTGCACTCATCGAACACAATGCCGACCGTCTGCTGAGCGAAATTGGTATTGATTTTCTCGACGATCCCGAAGTTCTTGATTTGTTTCGCGAGGCCGGTGCAGAAGTCGACGGCACGC
>JABJAS010000416.1 GCA_018666055.1 Halieaceae bacterium
ACCGCCATACCAGCGGTGACCGACTGTGCGCAAAACCGACCCAACGCCTGATAAAGGGGCACCACTTCAACCTCGGGCGTCGCAGTATAAGACCCCAGTATGGTCGCCATTGCCTCCGATAAAGCAGTCAGCGCCATCGGCTAGTGCCCCCGCAATACGCCAACAAAATTGCAGGGCTGGTGGGTGCTATCAAGCTGGTCTTTGAGCACCCCTTCCCAAGCGGTTCGACACGC
Organism: Halieaceae bacterium; assembly: GCA_018666055.1. GTDB lineage: Bacteria > Pseudomonadota > Gammaproteobacteria > Pseudomonadales > Halieaceae > Luminiphilus. The sequence goes on from JABJAS010000416.1 coordinate 234, forward strand.
GCCCGTTGACCCGGGCATGCAGAAAATCACTGTGCCATTAGCCATACCGGCCAGTGCGCGTGATTGCACAGTAGAAGAACCAATTTCAGCGAGGCTCAAAGCTCGAAAAACTTCTCCAAAGCCATCGATAGACTTATCAAATAGGGGGCTGAGCGCTTCCGGCGTGGAGTCGCGACCTGAAAACCCAGTGCCGCCGGTGACCAGCACCACCTCGATCGCAGGATCGGCAATCCATTGCGATACCGTTGCTCGCAATCGATAGATATCGTCGATCACCAATTGCCGATCGCTGACGGTATGACCCGCTTCAATCAACGAGTCGGCAAGAAACGCCCCGGAAGTATCGGTCTCTGGGGTGCGCGTATCGCTCACGGTTAACACCGCCACTTGCAGGGCCACTGTCACAATTCCTTCCCTCCCTCTTCAATATACAGATCGACGTAGCGCTTAACAGCGCGCGGCACAAATTCTCTCCAGCTCAATTGCTGAATACCAAACTGATGACGAATCTCGGCACAATCAAGACTCAGGCCGATCATCTGAGACCCCTGGTTCAGATTACCCTCCATCAGGTCCCGCGCGCCCTCAAATGGACTGTATTGCGAGGCGTTGGCCAGCACCGTTTCCATAAATGAATAGGCCGTGACCTCGCCGATACCGCTGTAATGATATAACCCTTTGCACGGTGCCCCCGTACCCAGTTGATCCACGATCCCATGGATCACTCGAGCGACTTCGGCCACATGCACCGGACTGCCCCTAACCTGCTCGCTGACTTTGACAACGTCGCCGCGGGCCAGCGCGTCAAGCGCCCTCGCCAATGGGTTAGGCCGGCGTCCGCCAAACATCAGGCCCAGTCTGAGTATGAAAAGGTCATCCAGTGTCGCCTGCAGTAGCTTCTCCAAGGCAACCAGCGTTTCACCAACAGGGTCCTGCGCATCAGGCCGATCGGTCTCTCGATAGGGTCTGGTTAATGCGCCCGAAAATACCCGGGCACTCGAGAGGAACAGGTAGCTGATTTGATCGCGCGCAGCCAAATTGGCGAGCCACTGTGTCCGTTCGATATCGGGATGACCGACCGGGTCCACACCGTCGATTTGTGTGACCAACCGCGCGTCCAGAATCAGATCAATCGGCTGACGACGAATCAATTTCTTGACTTGGCGTTCTCGACGCCAGCGGGTAGCGTCCATCTCTACCCCAATGATCTCGTGCCGCATCAGTGGTGCGGCAAATGAGCGGAGTGAGTAGCCTAGTGGTGAATCAAGGCCCAGTACGAGAATACGCATCAGCAATCAGCGCGCGCGACGAACCGATTCGGTCACGTCGTTTGGCTAAAACGGAATATCGTCTTCAGGGAAATCGATCGGCTCCGGATTGGCCGCTGCCGGTGCCGGTGAACTGGCGGCTGGCGCACTTTGGTAACCACCCCCATCCTGAGTCGCACCGCGACTATCCAACATTTGCATCTCAGCGCCGACAATCTCTGTGGTGTAGCGGTCTTGCCCCGATTGATCTTGCCACTTGCGTGTTCTCAACGTCCCCTCAACATAGACCTTGGAGCCTTTACGAAGATATTCGGCTGCGATTTCAGACAAACGATTAAAAAAGACGACTCGGTGCCATTCTGTGCGCTCTTTTTGCTCGCCCGAAGTTTTATCCTTCCAACTCTCCGAGGTGGCCAGACTGATGTTGGTCACGCCGCCACCTGAGGGCAGTACTCGATGCTCAGGGTCATTACCCAGGTTGCCGACAAGAATCACTTTATTGATGCCACGAGAGGCCATGGGGTTCTCCGTTTCTGCTCTCAGCCGCACCAACGCGGGCGTCTGGGAAGTGGTGAATTCAGTTCCTGACTATAGCAATGACAAGCCGCCTAGGGGTACATCATTCTCGATCATTTCGGTATTTAGGTGGTCGAGATAGGGGCGTGGCTGAAACGCCATAAACCGAAAAGCCAGATGAGGGTCAGCCCCAGTACCGCCGCCACTAACCCCTCGTAACCGCCCCAATACAGGGCATTGCCGCCGAGGGCGCCGCCCGCGAAAACGCCTAAAAATTGCGCACTGGAGAAAATGCCCATGGCAGTTCCGCGTAAAGTAGTGGGGGCAAAAATCGATACGAGTGCCGGCAGAATCGTTTCTAACGCCGTAAACCCTGCGAAAAAAAGCACCAGCCCCAACCCCAGCGTCCACACAGACAATGACCACAGCGACACCACCAAACCCGCCACCGTCAACAGAATAGCCACCGCAATCAAGCCACGAGGATCCGTCATACGGCGGTGCCTCCGCACCAAGATCGCCACTCCCGGTAGCGCCCCCAGCAGCGTCATCAAATACATCCACGCGTGCTGCTCTGGAGGCAGTGCCACCTCGTTAATCATGACTGAGGGAATGGCAGTGAACGCCGCCATCAACAATAAGTGGAGGCAAAAAATACTGCCATACAGTGCCCCAAGACCTCGGCCCCACAGCGCCTCACCTAAGCGCTCTCGATCCGCGATGTGTGATCTGCCTGCCTCACTGATGTCCGGCGTTGGCGGCAACCAAAACACCACCACCAGCAACCCGAGCCCCCCTAAAATGGCGGTCGTTTCGAACACGCGAGACAACCCACCCCAAGCGGCCAAAACAGGACCCAACACCAGTGCCAAAGCAAAGGAGACCCCAATACTGGCGCCGATAATGGCAGAGGCTTTGGTGCGCTGCTCAACGCGTGTGTAATCCGCTGCCAGTGCCATGGTCGCAGAGGCGATGGCACCCGATCCTTGCAGTAAACGACCGATGGCCAACCAGGTCAGGGTGTCCGCAAGGGCCGCGACAACACTCCCGAGAATCAGCAGCGTCAACCCACCCACAATCACGGGTTTGCGACCGATCTGATCTGAAAGCCAACCGAGGGGGACCTGCAAGACTGCCTGAGTGAGGCCAT
>JABJAS010000417.1 GCA_018666055.1 Halieaceae bacterium
GACGATGTTTTAGCGTGCTAGGTTGGCTGCAGTTCCTCGAATTTCCCATATAAGATATAATGTATCTTTTACACTGCCTTGATAAGCAAGACTCGGAGCGCGCTTGAGAACGGTGAATAGCGAAAAAGCGATATCAGATGTTGAGCAAAAATGTGCTGATCGCGGCATTAGGTTGACCCGCAGACGAAAGGAAGTGTTGCGAACGCTGGTGTTAGCCGAGTCGGCGTTGTCAGCGTATGAGATTGCGGAGCAGTGCAATGCCGACAGTAATGATCCGATGCCAGCGATGTCTGTTTATCGCATTTTAGATTTCTTGCGCGATCAACAGTTCGTGCATCGATTAGAGACGGCGAACAAGTACATTTCGTGTTCGCATTTGTCTTGCGGCCATGATCATGCCCAGTCCCAGTTCTTGATCTGTAACGAGTGCCGAAAAGTAGAAGAAATAGACTTTTCCAGCGAAGCATTCTCGGTGATGGAGAAGGCCGCTAGTGCCGCTGGCTTTAGTTCTATTAGCCCGCAGTTAGAGGTTAGGGGGCTGTGTGATAGTTGTGAGATCAATTAAGGATAGGGCAGGGCATCGGCAATGGAAACGGAGATGACAAATTCTTACCGATCAACGGCTGATAAAGCCGCCATTGGTCTATCGTTACTGTGTGCTGTGCATTGCCTGGCGTTGCCCCTTTTCCTGTCTCTCTTTCCGGCGATGGTTGCAATTGGATTTCAGGACGAGCGATTTCATTTGTTGATGCTGGTGTCGGTCGTCCCCATGAGTTTATTCGCCTTGACGCTGGGCTGTCGCCAGCACCGTAGTTTTTACGTGTTGGGCACGGGTGCACTGGGCATTCTGTTTTTAATCGCTTCGATTGCCTTGGGGCATGACCTGTTGGGAGAGAGCGGCGAGACAGTCATGACACTGATCGGAGCTGCTTTGGTCAGTGTCAGTCACGTGTTGAATTTTAGGCTTTGTCGGTCGGTTGAGGCTTGTGCCGATGAACGCTGTTAATCGATTCGGCTTGAAACCCCAATATGCAGTGGGTTTAGGCGCTTTATTGCTTTGTAGTGGCATCACGCAAGCTGGGCCCCACGTGCATGGCGCCGCTGAATTAATGTTAGCAGCAGAGGGCAACAGGATCGAAATCATCTTGAATGTGCCCGCGATGAGTGTTGTTGGATTTGAGAGTCAGGTCGTTTCTGCGGAGCAGCAACAGGCGGTGAGCGACGCTGATGCGCTATTGCGTCACCCAGACCAGCTATTCTCCTTACGGGGAGGTCAGTGCGTTCTGGAAGACACTCAAGTCGATTTTAGTGCCATTACGGGCGTGTCATTAGATACCGAAGAGGAACACCACACCGATCATGAGCACTCTACTCATGAGGAAGCGGCTGTCGACGAGGACCACGGCGATATCGCTGTGAAATACCACTTTAACTGCGACAACAGTGCTGCGCTGGAGCAATTGAGCTTTGGCCCTGATGGACTGCCGTTCGACTTAGAGCAGATTAATATTATGTGGGTAACCGAATTGGGCCAAGGCGGCGCTGAAGTGTCTCTTACAAGGCCTTACGTCGACTTTTAACGCCAGCGGTTGTCAATTGCTGTAGGGCTCGATTCGTTGTAGCTGCATGGCATAAGCCGATGTCGCCATATCATTCTCTTGAAAGCTCGTACTAAGCTGACCCTCAATCCAAAAGGGATCGTAGAGTGCGGACATCTGTATGCCTTTCGGCGCATTCACCAGGATAATCTGGTTGGGTGGGGGCGGTGGCATATGTAGGCAGGCACCGAAATACGGAACGAGAAAAAATTGGCTGATGGTTTGCTCCTCGTCAAATTCAAGTGGGACCACGAAGCCTGGAATTCTAATCAGCGCGCCATCAAGGGCCTCATTCACATCCGTAGAGACTAATGCCTGTTGGTACGCGTCCTCCTCACTTTGCTTGACCCCGCTCTTGATCTGACTACTGATTTGATCTTCGGCGGAGCCATCTTCAATTTCGGCAATGTATTCGGGGGGATTTAAGAGGATGGCTAATATCTCGGGTGGCATCAGGTCAGGCCACTCAATGGTTTCAAAAACGAGATTTTCGGTATCCTGTAACACCGTCTTGTCTGAGTCGGCAGCGACATTGGCGCCGGCAAAGAGGATACCCAGCATCCACAAACATGCCATTACGATTGCTTTCATTTAGCGGCCCTTGAATTTCAACATCTTACGGTGTCGCGGTATGATATAGAGTATCACTTTGCGATTGCAACGCGGTCTCAGAGTAGCTAAGTGAAGGCGAGTGGAATGACGATTGAACTTCATGGCGTTGCATTTTCCTATGCAAACGATGCCACGAAATCACTGCTGAATATTGATCATTGGTCCGTTGCTAAGGGCGAGAGGGTGTTGGTGCATGGTCCCTCAGGATCTGGCAAGTCGACTTTGCTCAATGTGATGGGGGGGTTACTGACTTGCAGTGTGGGTGAGGTCACCCTGCTGGGAGAGCGACTAGATAGGATGAACGCGCGGCAGCGAGATCAGTTCCGCGCCAACCATGTTGGCTACGTGTTCCAGCGGTTTAACTTGGTGCCCTACTTAAATGCGATCGAAAATATCGAACTGGCCAGCACGTTTGCGGCAGGAAAACAGCGATCGAGCGTGCGTGAAGAGGCAACCAATTTACTCCATTCGCTTAACGTCATTCCCAGTGATTGGTCAAAACCGACGTCGCACCTGAGTATGGGCCAGCAACAGCGGGTTGCCATCGCGAGGGCATTGATCAATACCCCTGAGATTTTGATCGCGGATGAACCCACCTCTTCGCTAGATGCTGAGAACCGAGATAATTTTCTTCGTTTACTGTTAGGACTGGTAGACGAGAAAAATACGACGCTTGTTTTTGTGAGTCATGATTTGGCCATTGCCCAGTATTTTACGAGAGTGCAGGCGCTGTCTGAGTTCAACAAGGAGCACTGCTAGCCCATGTTTCTCACGGTGGCATCAAAGAGTTTGCTGAATCGTAAGGGTTCCGTCGCTATGACACTCATGGCCATCAGCGTGGCCATATTCGTGCTTTTAGGGATAGAGCATGTCCGGCAGCAGGCTCGAGATAGTTTTGCCAGTACGGTGTCTGGTGTCGACCTCATTGTGGGCGCAAAGACCGGATCCTTGAATCTGTTGCTCTATTCTGTGTTCCGGATCGGCTCGCCCACCGACAATATTCGTTGGGAAACCTATGAGCAGGTGGTGGCTGATCCAGCTGTTGCGTGGGCGATCCCCATTTCCCTAGGTGACTCTCACGAGGGGTATCGGGTGGTGGGTACGACCAGCGCGTACTTTGATCATTTTAGCTACGGCAAAAAAAGGCGTCTTGAATTTACCAGTGGCGCGCCTTTTGAAGGCACCTTTGATGCAGTGCTGGGGTCCGAAGTAGCAAAGACCTTGGGCTACAAAATAGACAGCGAAATAGTACTTGCTCACGGGCTGGCTACGACCAGTTTTAGTTTGCACGACAACAAGCCATTCACAGTAGTGGGCATTTTGGCGCCGACCGGCACGCCGGTGGATCAAACGATTCATGTCCCGTTGCAGGGTATCGACGCAATGCACTCAGACTGGCCTCAGGGCCCTGCAAACTTGGCCATTAAGTCGGGCGCAGAGCCTGGCGCCACCCCGGCAAAACCTGAGAGCATCACTGCGTTCATGCTGGGATTAAAATCGAAGATGTCCATCTTCGGCGTTCAGCGGCAAATCAATGATCTAAAAGAAGAGCCGCTGATGGCGATTTTACCTGGCGTCGCACTGGCGGAGCTCTGGCAGATGGTGGGCCTTTTTGAAGACGTACTTCGCTTAATTTCTGCATTGGTACTGCTGGCCGCTGTTTTAGGATTGGGCGCGGTGTTACTCAGTTCAGTGCGCGAGCGCAATCAGGAGATACATCTGCTCCGCATTCTCGGCGCTCCGCCGTATTATTTATTTCTTTTAATAGAAATGGAGGCGGTACTCATTGCCTTGGCGGGAATGCTCATAGGGGGTGCTAGCCTCTATGTCGCTTTGATCTTGGTAGAGGATGCGCTGTTTGCAAATTTTGGCCTCTACCTTGAGGCGGATCTGTTGACGTTGGAGGGTCTGTCTATTTTGGGTGCGGTGCTACTTTCTGCTATTGTCGCTGCAGGGGTGCCGTCAGTGCAGATTTATACGGCGGCGTCTCGGTATTTTGAGCGCTAGTGAAAAGGCGCGTTCGGTTCAGCAAATCTGGCTCAGGGAGTTAATGATGAATAAGCAATCACTAGTCTTGGCTTTCGCCCTTTCTTTCAGTGTGCCCACCGTGACGCTCGCCTGTTACGACCACATGATGTTCAACGCGGATCAAATGGGCCTCGTTCAGGGTACCATCGCACGCATGGCAGGGCTCGTGCCGCCGGCGCCCGTCTTTGATGTCGAACACCCCGCGATGGCGAAGGTGCAGATCGGCGAAAAGAATGTGGTCACGATTAGCTATACCCGCCCTTTTTTCTCTAAGAACGTGCTCATGAAGGTTAAGGCGACCAGCAACGTCATCCTCGATGTGGAGGAGGTCGTCTTAGACGAACGGTCCGGCAGCGTCAGTGTTGGGTATGAGCTTGCTGATGGATCTGGCTATGAATCGATCATCCTGACCGTCAGCGGTGAGCACGATGGTAAGCAGGTCAATCAGTCATCACAGATCTACCTTCGAGGCGTTTAGCACCTCATTGTCGCTGACAGCCGGCGTAGTCTGGTTAGTCAGACAGCAAGCAGGACAGCAGCGCTGTCTCCCACTCTGCCTCAATGTGCTCTGCGATGATTTCTATTCGGCTTTCTGCACAGTCGTCGATCTCGATTTCTGACAGGGTGGATCCGGCTAGGTTGTAGCCATAAACCCCTCTCTCGGTGATGAAGACGGCTTTTGCACGATCCACCTGAAGCTGCTTTAAAAAGTGAAAGACCTTTGAGTAGTCGAATGGTTTAGCGGCACTGAATCTCCAGCCAACGCTTTCGAAACCGTCAGTCGAATTGATCGCACCAATATAGCCGCAGTCAGGCAGGACGCGATCCGCTGCCAAAAGGTAGTTGGGCTCGGCGTGGTGTGGTTTGCCGATTGTGGGTATCCACGCCGTCGGTTGGGTGATGAGTGCCAGCTCGTATCTGTCCCTCGCGGTTTAGGGTGGTATGTGCCGATCGATGGTGGGCGGGCTGTGTGGCAAGACGCAGCCAGAGCGCTGCCCGGCGTGCTCGTTTCGGTATGCCAAGCTCAGCCCTGCTATAGTACCCGCCAGCGGTAATTCATCGCGGCGTGATAATGCGCGCTGAGAAACTGCGGCGTGGTTCGTGACACTTCTGCCCGCTAACGATTGTGCTGCGCGATAAATCAAAGAGTGCGCAATGCGAGTTAAGAAAGCTATCGGAGCCTTTAAAGCATGCAGTGGCAGAAACTAGGCAGTCAGTTGCCACAGGGCTATAACCCTTTCACTCGAGTCATTGGTCGATTGACGCTCAGGACCATGGGCTGGCGCATCAGCGGCGAGTTTCCGAACCGGCCTAAGTTTGTTGTTGCCCTGATGCCCCACAGCTCCAACATGGATTTTATTCTGACGATCGCGGTGCTGTGGTCGTTGGGCTTGAAGTCAAGTTTTATGATGAAGCACACGCTGTTTTGGTTTCCTTTGGGACCCATACTCCGCAGATTGGGCGGTATATCCGTCGACCGTCGCAGTGCTCAGGGGTTGGTTGAGCAAATGAGTGCGGAGTTTGGTCGTCGCTCTCGCTTAGTATTGGGCGTGACACCACAAGGTACGCGAGGCGCTTCAGGAGAGTTTAAGCAGGGGTTTGCGAGGATTGCCGCAGCGGCCCGTGTTCC
>JABJAS010000418.1 GCA_018666055.1 Halieaceae bacterium
CTGACTCTGAGGTCGGGGATGTCAATGATGGAACGATTCTCACCCGCGCCTGTATCCCCTGGACACACTCGACTCCCCTCGCGATGTGCCGCGCCATTGCCGCGGTCGCGCCGCCGCGACTGTAATACACCACCAATATGTAAGGTTCTGTCAACACAACTACAATCCATCATGGGCGACTCGACGAGTCGTCAGACACCACGTTACAGTAACGCGACACGGTTAAGGTCTCTGGGCAATGGTAACGCATCCGCGACTTGAAAATTTGGCATCCCGAATACGCTACCTCATTAAGCGCTGCGTCGACGATCGCCTGAGCGCCAGCGCCGCCGCGCTGACCTACGTCAGTTTATTCGCTTTGGTGCCATTATTAACCGTGACGCTCTCTATTGCCTCGGCATTGCCTGCCGCGGGGAATATCGAGGCCAAGGTAGACGATTTCCTGCTGCAGTTCCTTCTGCCAGAAAGCTCAACCCAAGTCGTGGCGTATTTGAGTACGTTTATTGAGCAAGCCAGATCGCTGACCCTATTTGGCGTCGCCATCCTCCTCATTACCGCTATCCTGATGCTGCGGAATGTCGAGCAAGCGCTCAATGACATCTGGCGCAATCAAGCCAATCGCAAACCGCTACATAGCTTTCTACTCTATTGGGCTGTGTTGAGCTTAGGACCAGCCGCCATCGGCTTGGGCTTGGGGTTACGTGCTTTTCTGTTTGCCACCACCAATGAGTGGGGCGGACTGCAGCAGTATGGCATCGGGGCCATGCTAGTGGGTCTGCTGCCCTTCGCAATCAGCGCGATAGGGCTTACCGCTTTGTACGCGGCAGTGCCCAATTGCCAGGTCCCCCTCAAGCATGCGTTTATCGGGGGTATTTTTGCGGCGATCACCTTCACTATCGCCCGCATGGCGTTCACAGGAGTCATGGCACAGTCCAGCTACAGTCTCGTTTACGGTGCCTTTGCCACGGCGCCACTCTTTTTGCTCTGGATTTACATCACCTGGATTATTGTGCTCCTCGGTGCACTCGTCACCCATGGCATGTCCGCCTACCAGAATACCGAACAGGCGCAAACACCCACTCTGATGAAGGCTCTCAATATTCTTTACCTCTTCTGGCAAGCTCAGCAGGAGGGTCGAGGCATCGCTGAGCTCGAAGTTATTAGCGCCAAAGATCTTTTGCCCGGTGGGATAGACGCTGATAGCTGGCGAAGCATTCGTGACTCACTGATCGCAGCGCGGCTACTCAAACGGCTTGATAGGGGTCACTACTTGCTGAGCAAAGATCTTCATGCCGTGACGCTTTCAGGCCTAGTCGACCTCATTCGCGCAGAGCCTGAACACCGACTCACCGGATTATCCCTACCGTGGCAGCACACCGCTGCGACACTGCTAAGTGATAGCAAAGGCCACGAAAACCAGTGCCTCAACGTATCGCTCGCTGACTTGTTTGCAACACCTAAGGTCTAAGCAAGGCATGTCACGGCGTCTCATCATTACTGTGATCGGTGGCCTGTTAGCGCTCTCCGTCATGAGCTGCGAGGATCAACCTGTTGCGCTCCCCGCACAAGGCCATTGGCGCATAGTGAACTATTGGGCCGTCTGGTGCGGCCCTTGTCGAGAAGAAATTCCCGAGCTCAACCGATTGCATCAAGAGACTGATTTGGTGGTTTTTGCGGTCAACTATGATGGGAAACAAGGTGAGGAATTAGCCTCACAAGCCGCGACAATGAACATCGGCTTTAGAATGCTCGCGCAGGATCCGGGTCCAGCGTTGGGGGTTGAGCGGCCTCGCGTGTTGCCCACGACGCTGTTGGTTGACCCTGCCGGCAGGGTCACCGACACACTGGTTGGCCCCCAGACTCAGGAAACGCTCTTGGCTGTCTGGAGAACTCGCGCAAGCGATTAGGCCTCTTCCGATCGCGCTGGCCTTGTCCTCGGCACCGAGACGGGCACTTGGACTATTGCTTGTCGCCACTGTCTGCCTCAGCGTGGCTTACCCTGCTTCGGGTATGAGGAAGATCTGATGCACGGTTTACCGACGCTGAATGGCGTCATCGGGGGCAAAAAAAAGCCGGCTGTTAACAGCCGGCAATAAAGGAGCCACTCAAAACGGGGAGGACTTTTTCACTGTCGCCCTCACTGCCCAGACGTTTCCCTTGCGATGCACCCGTCACCACCGCCATCTCAACAACACTTACTCAGACCGAGTGCCCGAGTAAAAGTTCCCAAAGTGGCAAATTATTTTTGGTTAATTGGCAAACCAGCTCGCTGAACTGGTCTGACCGTCCCCAGAGGTGACAAAAAGTTCCAGTTCAGTCAAATCACCGAGCCCCCCCTCAGTCAGCACCAGATCGAGCAAATAATGGGCCAAGGCCTCTACGGTCACATTCACAATCGGTAATACCAGCGTTTCATCCACCGGAAAACGCAACGTCTTCCCGGCAAACGTCGCGTGATATTCGCCGTTTTCCTCGGTGATGGTTAACCAAGGAGACGTTCCCGGTAACAACATATATTCGTCATGCGCGTCACACAGTTTTTGCAGGCACCGTTTATAAAGGTTGTAATCAGCGGAAAAACCATTCTCCCCCATCCTTGCCACAATGCGTGCCGACACACCATAGTTATGGCCGTGCAACCGCTCGCGTTCGGTCGATGAAAAAATAGTGAAGTGTGCTGCCGAAAACTTGTGTGCTTGCTTGTCAATATGGAGCGTGGCGAGCTGGGTCATGGGCTCCCCCTAAAGTCAGAAAGTCGCTATGGTGTGGGATGAGGTCGCAATCAGCAAGCCCTCATCGATCGGCTTGCTACGCTACCCCGTACAATCACCAACACTAAAACAGTTCACCATTTAAGCGGGAGATAAGATGAGTCCTTTAGCCATCCTGACAGGCGCCAGTTCAGGGATCGGTGCCGCAGCCGCTGAGCAATTCATCGACCAAGGGTACTCGGTCATCAATATTTCCCGTCGCGATTGCCCCGTTGCAGGCGTCGAGACCCTCCAGACCGATTTGGCCGACTCGGCATCACTCAGGGGCACTTGCGACACATTGGCAGCGCGCCTGCAGGCGCAAGACAGTACTGCACCCGTCTGTTTGGTACACAACGCCTCATTAATGCTCAAAGACCGCTGCGATACCACCGAGGACTCAGCACTGATGGCGGCCATCTCGGTTAACGTGCTGGGCATCAACACGCTTAATCGAAGCTTAGTGTCTGCACTGCCGCAAGGTTCTAGCATCCTCTTCGTGGGATCGACCCTATCTGAGAAGGCCGTCGCAGGCGCATTCAGTTATATTGTCAGCAAGCACGCTCAGCTGGGGATGATGCGGGCAACCTGCCAAGATCTCATGGGACGGGGCATTCATACCGCAATGATCTGCCCCGGCTTTACCGATACCAGTATGCTCCGTCAGCATGTGGGCAATGACGAGTCCGTACTCCATAGCTTGGGCGCCATGAATAGCTTCGGGAGACTCGTCTCGCCAGCTGAGATCGCCGACATGATTCTGTGGGCGCACCAGCATCCCGTCGTAAACGGATCGGTTATGCACGGTAACCTTGGACAGATCGAACATTAAAATGGGAGCGATATCCGGCGTGATCACCGAGCGGCGCGAACGCACTTTTTTAGTGCTGGCAGGTATCTTTTTATCCGCCATGACGTTGCTCAATGTGGTCGGCATCACCCGATTTATTCAGCTGGGTCCGCTAGCGCTTGCCGTGGGTGTGTTGCCTTACCCACTCACCTTTCTGTGCACCGACCTCATCAGCGAGCTCTATGGGCGAGGGCGGGCCAACTTTTTAGTCAGTGTGGGGCTAGGGATTAACCTGCTGATTTTAGGTGTTCTAACACTGGGCGCCTTTGCGCCACCCGTGCCAGAAGCCGTCATGCCGCCGTGGCAGGTGCTTCAGCTGTCAGAACCCGTCGCCTTGCCAAATGGGACAATAGTTGAATCTGAAGTGGGTCTCTTTCAACTGATTTATGCCACCACATCGGGCGCGGTCTTTGCCTCGATGCTGGCTTACGTGGCAGCGCAATATTGCGACGTGCAGCTCTTTCATTTTTGGAAGCGAGTAACCCGCGGCAAGCATCTCTGGCTGAGGAACAACTTCAGCACGCTACTGAGTCAGTTGGTGGATTCGGTCATGGTGATCGCGGTGACTTTTGGCGCCGCTTTCCTAGCCGGCAGCATGACGCTGAGTACGCTCATGACCCTTATCGGCAGTAACTACGCCTTTAAAGCACTGTGCGCCTTGCTCGACACGATTCCTTTGTATCTTGCCGTGCATTGGCTCCGCGGCTATTTGGCGCTCGCCCCGGGGGAATACGCCGTCAATCATCCGCCCGACTGAGCAGGCCCGATTCGCGAATCAGTGGAATGGTAACCGGCCGGCCCTGCGCTAAGCTCAGTCGATCTAGTTGCTCCATAAAGTGGACCACCGTTCGCGCATCGCGCGGTAACCTCATGGTGCAGTATTGAAGCACCTCATTGCTGAGCGCGACCCCCGCGGCGTCGGCGCGAAGACGGAGCAGTGCGGCGATGTGCTCCTCTGAAAAGTGTGGGAGCTGAAAAATCGTCAAACTCGTCAAACGAGATCTCAAATCAGGTAGTAGTGCGCTCAATTGCGCCGGTGCCTTAGTCGCCGCGACCAACAGCTGTACTCCCGACTCCATACAGCGGTTGAACAGCGTGAATAAGGGCTCCTGCCAAGCCTGATCGGTTTCAATACACTCTATATCATCAATCGCCACGACACTCGCGAGATGCGCGTCAGCCAGCACCTGGTCGGGTGGAAAATGCAACAAATCAGCTAGTGGCAAATAGCGAGCATCATGACCCGCCATATGACAGCAAGCCTGCAGCACGTGGCTTTTACCGACATGGGAACCGCCCCACAGATAGGCACTTTGTGACACCGGCTGACCCATCGACAGCCACTGCTCCATTGGCTCGGTATCAAAACGACTGAGCCAGTTTTGCCAGGTCGCGAAATCCTCTCGCTGGATGGGCAGAGGAATCTGTTGGCCACCCATTGTCATAACGTCATACCAATGCTCTGGACACGATAGTCATCAGCCCTGCCATGACAGCAGCAAGCCCCCGTCCGCGTCTGGATCGGTATTCACCCACTGCAACTCGGTCTGCGAAGCCATTAACCTGATCAGACTATCGGCGTCGTCTACGCCAAACAGCGCCAGCCGCAATGTATCACCCTCTACTGCGATCGGCCTTACCTGGTCCAGCGTTTGGATGCCGGCAATTAATTGCGTCACCGCCTGGTAGTCCGCCAGATTGACCACATTCTCGATGCTAATCACTAAGGGCTGACTGGCCGCTTCAGTTTTTAATTCAACCGCGAATAACCGGCGCATTTCCGTCATCGTCATCGCCAGCCCGGGCTCAATAAGGGCAGCACGGGTATCAGCTTGTATTGACACCGATTGTTCGACTGCCCGATGCAAATAGGTCCATTCAGCGATAGTACGGTCTCCGCTGAGGCGGATTAAGCGCCCGACTAAAAGATGGGTCATTCCGTAACGCGCTGATGCCTCAACCACGGGACCGTAGTCGCGCCGCCACAGTGTATCAGGCGAGACCAGGGCGCCATCGGTAAGATCATAGAGCGGACGGCGCAGGTTGAGGCCCAGTGCGCTAAACGCCACCTCAAAGTCGACCCACAGCGGCTCCTCAGCCTCGGTGTTACCAAATCGTCGCCCATTGACATCATCAATCACCAACCAAAGGAATACGGGGGGCCTCTCGCCTGCCCATACCGTGCCGCTGGCCTCACGAATCAGTCCTTCAATTAACACACGGTCGATATGGGCCACAAAGCGAATACGCCCCTCCACTCGCTCGAACTGATAGAGCGCCAACTGGGAACGAGGCGATGCCAGTACTGCCTGAATCGCGGGATCGGACAGTAATGCTGGATCACCAGAGTGCTGGAGTAGCACTTGCCTCAGGGCCTCTGTCGCTGCCTGATCGATGGTTGCCTCACTGCGATCCTCCACGTCGATCCGTGTAATGAACACGTCACTTTGTGATCGCACATCCGCACTCAGACCCATCGCTCCGAACAAGATCACCACCCAAGCCCATTGGCGCAACGCCAGAGTGTGACCCGCACTACTGCAAGGGTTGCTCAAGTCTCTGCTCTGGGCTTTTTTTCGCACTATGGTTCACCAATGGTTACGGGCTAAATAAGCCTGACGACCTCTCGACTAGGCAGTGTCAACGATGTACCCGGCCAGGCCAACCGCCCCCTTAAGATCAACTATTATCAACCAAAGCGAGCAGGATTGCTTTCCAGTACGCGATCAGCACATTACTATCGCTATTCAGAGAATCGAGAACCCCGAATGACTGAAGAAAAATCGTCCCCAACCTCACTTACTTACCGCGATGCCGGTGTTGATATTGATGCGGGCACGGCACTCGTCGAGCGCATTAAGTCGGTCAGCCAGGCCACTCATCGTCCCGAAGTGCTGACTGGCCTCGGTGGCTTTGGTGCTCTCTGTGCCATCCCTCCCGGCTATTCAGAGCCGATTTTGGTTTCGGGTACCGACGGTGTGGGGACTAAATTACGGCTCGCCATGGAGCTGGGCATTCATGACACGATTGGCATCGACCTCGTCGCAATGTGCAGTAACGATATCGCGGTAGTGGGCGCTGAACCCCTATTTTTTCTGGATTACTACGCGACTGGAAAATTAAATGTCGAGATCGCTGCGGCGGTGGTCGCTGGGATCGGTAGAGGCTGTGAGTTAGCCGGTGCCGCCTTGGTGGGTGGTGAAACGGCAGAGATGCCGGGTATGTATGAGGGCGAAGATTACGACCTCGCGGGATTTTGCGTGGGCATTGTCGAAAAGGCTGACATCATTGACGGGACCAGCGTGCAACCGGGAGATGTATTGCTGGCACTCCCCTCAAGCGGGCCACACTCCAATGGTTACTCCTTGATTCGCAAAGTGCTCGAGCATACCGGCAGTCAACCCGACTCGGCCTGCGGAGAGGTGTCATTGGGACAAGCGCTACTGGCACCGACCACGATTTATAACCGCCCATTATTGGCACTCCAGCAAGAGGTTAAGATCAGCGCCATGGCACACATCACCGGTGGCGGGATTCTCGAAAACCTGCCCCGCGTCTTACCTCAGGGGATGGGTGCGTCAATTCGGCGCGATAGCTGGGATTTACCGGCTGTTTTTCAATGGCTTCAAAGCGGCGGCAACATTACCGATCAGGAAATGATGCGGACGTTTAACTGCGGTGTCGGAATGATCATTGTCCTCCCTGCCCCCGAGGCCACTAAAGCACTGGCCGTGTTGGCGAGTCACGGCATTACGGGATGGGAGCTGGGTGCCATTGATGATAGCGATGCCGGGCTGAAGATCCATTGACGCTCCCCAGATGACACAACGTATTGTGGTGCTACTGTCCGGCCGAGGGTCCAATTTCCAGTCACTCCTCAACGCCAGCCTGACCGGTGACCTAGCAGGCAGCATTGCTCTTGTGATCAGTAATCGACCGCACGCTGGGGGGTTAACGATTGCCAATAACGCCAATATCGATACCGCGCTAATAGACCATCAAGCCTATGCAACCCGGGACGCGTTCGATGCAGACCTAGCGGGGGTCATTGACAGTGTGTCACCCGATTTGATCGTTTTGGCTGGGTTTATGCGCATTTTAACCCAAGGCTTCGTTAGCCAGTTCGCTGGACGATTACTGAATATACATCCCTCGCTCCTGCCGCTTTATCCGGGTCTGAATACGCATCAACGAGCATTAGATAACCGAGACACTCACGCCGGCGCTACCGTTCATTATGTGACTGGGGAACTCGACGGAGGCCCCTCTGTCATACAAGCGAGGGTGCCGATTGAACCTGGCGATACCAAAGACCAGCTAGCGGACCGTATCCTCCGGGTTGAGCACCAGATTTATCCTCAAGCCGTCAACTGGCATCTGTCGGGACGATTGCTACTTAAAAACGGTGTGCTCTTTAAAGACTCAGTCCCCCTACCAGCAACAGGTGAATTATGGTGTGCTCCCCAATGAGACAGATCCTCTCAACCCTCTTGCTCCTCAGTGCGCCGATACTGAGTCAAGCAACCTATGCCGGCACTGCATTCCCCCTTTACGACGCCGAGTACCGCACTAAGGTCTCAGGCATCAGGATCACACTGACGCGCTCGCTCACGGAGGAACAAGGCCACTACCATTTGCAGCAATCTGGCAAAGCCTTTCTCGTTAAGCTCAAGGAAGAGTCCCACTTTACGATAGACGGTGATCAAATTTTAGGGGAGCACTTTCACTATCAGCTTAGCGGCGTCACCAAGCGACAACGGGAAGTCCATTACGACCCCAGTGCGGGCATCATTCGCAGCCTGCGTAAAAAAACGTGGACCGAACATCCTTGGTCAGCTGATGTACTCGATAGACTTAGCCAACAAGAGCAAATGCGATTGCTGCTGATTCGAGCTGAGGCACCGCCAGAGCGAATGGCGCTAAAGGTCGTCGATGGACCCAATATAAAGCTCAAGCGTTTCGAATTAGTGGAGCAAGCCACTCTCGATACCCTCGCCGGCACCTTAAGAACCGTCCAGTACCGCCTACTGCATGATGACCCAGAAGAACGCAGCTCCGACACGTGGCTGGCCATCGATCATAGCTTTCTCATGGTCCGCACCGAGCATGAGGAGCGTGGTTCTAAAACGGTGGTCGAGATCAGTCAAGCGGTGATTGATGGCATGCCCCTGTCCCCCGACACAGCATCACAAAACTAAGACGGCGGATGCCTCAGGCACGGGGTAGGGTCACGCCGCGCTGTCCTTGGTATTTACCACCGCGATCCGCATAACTGGTTTCACAGACTTCATCCGACTCAAAAAACAGCATTTGCGCTACGCCCTCATTGGCATAAATCTTCGCAGGTAAGGTCGTGGTGTTAGAAAACTCCAGCGTGACGTGCCCTTCCCATTCAGGCTCGAGCGGTGTGACATTCACAATGATGCCGCAGCGCGCATAGGTCGACTTACCCAGACAGATCGTCAAGACATTGCGAGGGATACGAAAATACTCAACCGTGCAGGCCAGTGCAAAAGAGTTTGGCGGGATAATGCATTCATCCCCCTCAACATGGACGAAGCTGTTTTCGTCAAAGTGCTTTGGGTCAACGGTAGCCGAGTGAATATTCGTAAACACCTTGAACTCGCGTGAACAGCGCACATCATAGCCATAGCTCGAGGTGCCATAGGAGATTAACCGACGGTCGCCCTCGGTACGAATCTGGCCTGGCTCAAAAGGCTCGATCATCCCCTCTTGCTCCGCCATTCTTCGAATCCATCGATCTGCTTTGATACTCACGGGTGCTTCTCCTTGGTGTGCCGCGATCGAGGCTTGAATGCCTCAATCACTCATGCTGATCACAGGGGCGCTCGCAGGCTGCTGTTGCGCTAACGAGGTCACCAGCGCAGTGGCTGCCTGCTGGTAAATCTGTGCCTCCTGCCCCTCTGGTTCGGATACCACAATGGGGCATCCTTGATCAGACTGCTCTCTGATCGCCCGACTGAGGGGGATCTGCGCCAATAAAGGGACCGCATAGTGCGCTGCTAAATTCTCTCCGCCCGCCTCACCAAAAAGGGGCTCGGAGTGCCCGCAGGCAGGGCAGGTGTGGCTGGACATGTTTTCGATGAGACCCAGTACCGGCACGTCGACCTTTTGAAACATCTCAATCCCTTTGCGGGCATCGAGCAAGGCAATATCTTGCGGCGTGGTCACAATGACAGCGCCCGACAACGTCGCACGTTGCGACAGCGTGAGCTGGATGTCACCGGTTCCGGGTGGCATATCGACCAGCAGCAGGTCAATGTCGCCCCATAACGTTTTCTCAAGTAACTGACTGAGGGCTGAACTGGCCATCGGCCCACGCCAAACCATGGGTGTCTCTGCCGTTGTCAGATAGCCCATAGACATGGTCTTCAAGCCATAGGCTTCAATGGGCAATAAAAACTCTCCATCCTGTTGGTCAGGCGTCCTATTGTCGGCGACCCCGAGCATATGCTGTTGGCTCGGACCGTAAATATCGGCGTCGAGCAGGCCCACGGAGAGCCCCTGCTGGCTTAGCGCCACCGCTAAATTGGTTGTCACTGTTGATTTGCCGACACCGCCCTTACCTGAGGCGACGGCGACCACTTGCCGAGAAGAC
>JABJAS010000419.1 GCA_018666055.1 Halieaceae bacterium
CACTTGTTTTTGGTCGGTCTGATCAGCCTGCCCTTGGTATGGGTGGTGCGTCATTACTTGCGCGAGCCCCCGCGCGCGATGGCAGCTAAATCTGTGCAGGCACCGGCCGCTTTGGCTGACTTATGGGCCGCAGACATTCGCGTACGGGCGGCCACGTTATTTTCAGCGCAGTTTTTATTTGTTTGGGCTTATGCGGCGTCGATTTTTTTATTCCCCAGTTTTCTGCGCGACGTCAGAGGGTTAGATGCCTTCAATTTTTCGCTGTTAATCGGTGCTGGCAATGGCATCGGTGTATTGGGATACATACTGGCGGCATGGGTCGGAGAGCGTATTTGGACGCGACGGAATACCGTTGTGCTGTGGACGCTACTCGGTTCGATCCTCTTTCAGATATTGGTGTGGGTGCCTGAAAGCTTCGGCGATATTCTGCTGGTGTATGCGCTCATGAGCATGTTTTTTTATGGCTCCGCGGCGGTAAAGTTTGCCTATTTGGCTGAGGTTTTTCCCACCCGAATACGCGCCTTAGCGATGACCTGCTGTGGTTCTTTAGCAGTAGTGTTGGGCTCGGCAGCGGGGCCGTACAGCGTGTCATTGGCGATTGAGGCGTGGGGCTGGCATCTGGGTTACGCCCTCTTAGTCGGTGTGCCTTTAACGCTAGCCGGTCTGCTTTATCTCACCTTAGATTCGTTACCTTCGGGGCTTGAGGTGGAAGAAATTGAACGACGAATGAGTCAGGAGGCAACAACTTAAGATGGCTAATGGATATAGAGTCAATCGCTTTGGTGGTCCCGAGGTGATGGTTTGGGAGGCATTAGCGCTGGGCGATCTTGCCCCTCAAGCGGTGCGCGTGCGCGTTGGCGCAAGTGGCATCAACTTTGCTGAGGTCCGGATGCGAGCGGGTGATTACAGTGGTCAAGAACTGCCCTTCATCATGGGTATGGAAGTGGCCGGTACCATTGAGCAAGTGGGTAGCGAGGTGGTCGATTTCCAGGAGGGCGACCGGGTTTTTGGTCGCGTGCGCGGTGCACATGCGGAGGTGGTGGATTGCGATCCAAGTCATCTCATGCCCTTGCCCCACAACCTCAGCTTTGAGCAAGGGGCGGCGATTCCGGTCGGCTGGCTCACGGCGTGGCATGCGCTCTATACCGTGGGGGGCATGAAAGCGGGTGATCGCGTCTTGATAGAGGCAGTGGGAGGCAGCGTGGGAAGTGCCGCGCTTGCATTGGCCAAGCAGGCGGGGTGTTGGACCCTGGGCACCGCAAGCCGTGACGACAAGTTGGCCCATGCCACTGCAAGCGGCTGCGATGCGGTGGTCAATTACACCCAAACTTCCGTATCGGAGCGCGTGGCCGATCTTACCAAGGGCGAAGGGATGGATATTGGTCTCATGACGATCGGCGACGCAACCGCCGACCAACTGATCGACGCAATGGGTATGGATGGGCGTGTGATCATGTTTGGTAGCACGGGCGGTCGGGACATTACCTTTAACTTAAAAATTGGCATATTGAACATTCAGCTGCTGTCGATGAGCATCTCAACTAGCCCGGCCTTTATGACGCAAACGATGCCCGATTTTCGCCAACACGCGTTGCCGCTGTTTGCCAGTGGTGAGCTCACGCCGTGGGTAGATACGGTATTGCCGATGTCTGAGTTGCGGCGTGCTCATGAAATGGTGGACGAGCGCAAACACTTTGGCAAAGTCATCTTGGTGAACGAATAGAGGCCGAGAGTGCAGATGAAGTCGCTTTCACCGATCCATCGCAAGGCAAAACAAGGTAGCCATAGACCATGACAAGACACGTTATTTTAGTTCGACCTTTATTCACTTTTCTCATCCGCTGTTCAGTCGTTGTAGTGGCAGCGATAGCACCGGCGGTGGCGGTTGAGCCGATCACAGAGAAGCCTTGGCGCGAAGCGGTGTTGAGCGTGACTGATTTGGATGTCACCGCCCGGTTTTTCACCGAGATTGGAGGGTATGAAACGCTTGATCGAGGGGCTCTATCGGCGTCGGCGATTGCCGCATGGGGGCTACCCGCCGCAGCGAGTGGAAATTATCGATTACTCCGCGCGCCGATGGGGGGGGATTTTGGGCAGATTCGGTTGGTGACCTTTGAGGGGGCGGG
>JABJAS010000420.1 GCA_018666055.1 Halieaceae bacterium
CAGAGATAATGTGGGTATCGGTTCGCATGCCGCCTGCCTCATCACCGTGAGGCCACCAAGTCAGTGCATCGGGCCCACCGTCGATCACTCTAAAAGCATCAGCATAGCCGGTATCGTAAAGGTCCAATAACCAACCTCGCTCTTTGGGTGACAGCCCCGGAGTCACCCCGGTATTCCCGACCTCTTCCGCGTCGGCGTGATGCGCCATCAGCTCCCACCCGCCGCACAAGATGTAGCCGCGACGTTTATGGCGTACTTTCTCTAGGTGACTGCTTAATTGATTAAGAAAGGCCAGCTTATGCACCATCGCTTCTTCGCCACTGAGCGCACTGGGGACCAAGATGGAACCGACACTCACTTGATCATAATCAGCCTGTATGTAGAGACCCTGAGTATCGAACTGCTCAAAACCTAAGCCCCATATGATCGCCTTGGGCATTTTTTTGCAGTAAATCGCGACGCCATTAAGGCGAGCATCCTCAAAATGATCGAGAAAATAGGGGTGGTAATGTGCTGGAAAAAAACGATCACCACTCAGCGAGTATTCAGAGCAACGTGTGTCCTGTAGGCAGATGATGTCCGCGTCTTGCGTCCACAACCACTCAAGGCAGCCGGCCTCCGCCGCACGTTCAAGCCCCTCGACGACGAGGCTGATAATTCTCATTGCTAGTCCTATTGTCTGAGTTCCAATAGTATACCTGCAAAGCCCCGACCCAGACCGTAACTAAGTGCTGAATTAAGTCGACGGGGCGCCTTTCATTGATAACTGTATTTTGGAGTGGGTGGTGACAACAGCTTTGGAACAGTACCGTCAGGACTTCATTCGCTTAGCCCTCGCTTGTAACGTGTTGCAGTTCGGTGAGTTCGAGTTGAAGTCGGGCCGCCTGAGCCCTTATTTTTTTAATGCGGGTAAATTTGCATCCGGTTCATCACTGGCTGAGCTTGGTAGGTGCTATGCGGCCGCTTTACAGGCGGCCAAATTGCCGGCCGATATGCTATTCGGGCCAGCTTACAAAGGCATTCCTTTGGTCGCGACCACCGCTATTGCACTGGCGGACCATCATCACGTCGATATGCCATTTGCCTTTAATCGTAAGGAGGCTAAAGCGCACGGAGAAGGTGGCATGGTGGTTGGCGCGCCGTTAGAGGGCAAGGTACTCATCGTGGATGACGTGATGACAGCGGGGACCGCGATTCGAGAGTCGATGGCTATTTTGGAAGCGGCGGGGGCAGCGGGTGCTGGCGTGTTGATTGGCCTTGATCGTTGCGAGCGCGGCGTGGCAGAACTCTCTGCGGTGCAGCAAGTTCAGCAAGATTGGGGGCTTAAGGTGATCAACGTCATCTCACTCCATGACATTATTGAATGGGTTGAGGATAACCCTGAAGCGATGCAGTATCGAGACGCGCTGCAACGCTACCGGGACCGTTACGTTTCTGCGTAACGACAGGAATGGGCCGTTAACGCCTGGATGGACAATGTGGGTGTTGCGGTCTCTCTGCCGATAGATCACCGTGACGTGCCGTTTTGATCAGTGCGGGTTATTCAGGGCGGGTGCTTAACGCTCGGTGATGATGACGTTTGGCCGAGTCTGGCTCTGTTGGGCTATGAACTGGCCGCGGGAGGCACCGCTCGCATGAGATCTGCCCCAAGCCACTCCCACTGATCCTGCCAATTGTCGGTGGGTCCGTTTTTAAAATCACTCCGACAAAATTGATGTACGCGCCCCTCGGCAAACGCCATCATCAGGTTGGCGGCCGTGTTGACAGGTAATCGAGGTCGACAACCCTCACGCAGTTCAGCCTCCCTTAAATACTGTCGCAGTTGGGCCTCGAGACGTTCATAGAGCTGCGCGATGCGATGATGAAGTTGCCGCGATTCCCCCGTCAGCGCGCCCCCTGTTAGGAGCCGACTGATGCCGTGGTTTTTCTCGCAAAACTCTAAATACAGTCGCACCAAGGCGCGGCATCGCTCTATGGCGCTCAAGGAGCCCTCGCCCATCCGTCCGATGCGGACAAATAGCGCTTCTTCTGCGAAGGTAATTAGCGCTTCAAACATTTTGGTTTTGGAGGGGAAGTGCCGATAAAGCGCGGCCTCTGAGACCCCGACAGCCGCCGCGATTTTCGCGGTGGTGATTTTATTGTCGGGTGTTGCCTCGAGCATCTCTGCAAGGGCTTGCAGTATCTGATCTTTGCGTTGGGGTACTTTATTGTGGGCTGCGTCGGCCATACGCTACTGCAATTGAGATTGAGCCTTGATGCTAAAGAGTCACGCGCGTCCGTGCAAACGATTGCCGGCGGATTTAGTTTTGGTTGCTGATCAGCGTACCAATACCCTCGTCGGAAAAAATTTCCAGCAGCGCCGCGTGTGATACTCGACCATCAATGATATGCGCGCTGGTGACGCCATTATGAACCGCTGACAACGCACACTGAATCTTTGGCAGCATACCGCTGTGGATGACACCAGATGTAATAAGCTCTTGCACCTGCTCGGTGGACAGCCCGGTGAGGGTTTTTCCGTTTGCGTCTAAGAGACCAGACACGTTGGTGAGCAGTATCAGCTTTTCCGCTTGCAGCACCTCGGCCAGCTTGCCGGCTACCAAATCAGCATTGATATTATAAGTTTGCCCATCGGGGCC
>JABJAS010000421.1 GCA_018666055.1 Halieaceae bacterium
GAGGGGTCAGCGCGTCGTCATGACTAACGGCTGTTTTGATTTGCTTCATCCCGGTCATATTGCTTATCTAGAGCAAGCGGCAACCTTGGGTGACATGCTGCTGGTTGCTGTGAACGACGATGATTCAGTGCGCCGGTTGAAGGGCGACACCCGGCCAGTGAATGCCGTCGCAGATCGGATGGCGGTGCTCGTGGGCCTCGCTTCGGTGGACTACGCATTGCCCTTTTCAGAGGACACGCCCGCAAAATTGATTGAGGCGTTGGCGCCAGATGTGCTGGTCAAAGGCGGGGATTACGTTGTCGAGGAAATCGCTGGCCATGAGTCGGTGATGGCGCGAGGCGGAGAGGTGGTGGTGCTTGATTTTCTAGAGGGGCACTCGACCTCAAGCTTAATAGAGCGGCTCAACGACTGAGCGAAGTTGCCTCTGCCGCTGATCAATTGATTCGATTGGGGTCGATATCGCATGTCTGATTCGCCAAAAGGTAAGTGGTTGTTACTGACCTTGCTGTGCTTTGCCGGCGCCATGGTCTATACGTTTCCGTTTCTTCGTTACTCCTACTACGACACCATGAAAGAGGCGCTCGGCGTCACCCATACCCAGATGGGACTCATGCAGGCGGTCAATGGGGTTGCGGCGACGTTTGGCTATATCCCCGGTGGTTGGCTTGCAGATCGGTACTCCCCCAGAAAATTATTGGCGACGTCTCTCATTGTCACGGGGCTGAGTGGGTTTTATTTTTCTACCTTTCCGTCTTACGTAGGGGGGCTGTTCCTCTACGGTTTTTGGGGGGTGAGTACCCTGATTATTTTCTGGGCTCCTTTTATTAAAGCGACGCGCAATTTAGGTCCCGATGCCGAGCAAGGTCGGTTGTTTGGATTTCTTGAGGGGGGCCGAGGGGTATTTGGCTTTTTGATCGGTATGTTCACCTTGTTCGTGTTTAAAGAAATGGGTGAGGGCCCTACCGGTTTGATGTGGGTGATCAATATTTCAGCCGTCGTGACGATTGCAGCAGGTCTGACCGTTTGGCTGATCTTCGAGGACCCGCCTCAGGGAACGGCTTCTGAGTCGTTGTTCCAAAACTTCAGCGGAGCCCTCAAAACGCCGCAAGTATGGGTGATCGGCCTTATTATTTTCTGTGGCTATGGCCTTTTCGCGAGTCAGAGTTACATTACGCCGTACATGACTGGCGTAATGGGTGCGGTAGTGACTTATGGTGTGCTGATGGGCATTTTGAGGACCTATGGTGTTCAGGCCATTGGCGCGCCGGTTAGCGGTATCGTGGCGGATAAGATCGGTGGGCCAAGCATAGTCATAGGCTTCGCCTTTGCCATCGCAGCCCTCTGTATGTCGATACTACTGATGGTACCCCCGGAGTTAAAAAACTTAGCGATCGTCTCTAATGTCATGATCGTGCTGGCGCTCTGTGTGTTTGCACTTCGTGGTAATTTTTATGCGACGTTTGCTGAGTCAAAAATCCCAATGCACACCATGGGGACGGCCGTGGGGGTCGCTTGTTTTGTGGGTTATTTACCCGAGGGATTCACGTATCCCATGATTGGCTATTGGTTAGATTCTTACCCGGGGCTACCCGGCTACCAAATCACCTTTGCGTATATGCTTGGGCTGTCTCTGGTGGGCATCTTAGCCACACTTTTCTTACGCCGTATTAATCGACAGAATGAGTCAGAGGAGCGCTCGCGCGTTGGGTAAAGTACTGTCGGATACGCAGATCAGGCGTTATCGAGAGGAGGGTTTTGTCTCGCCTGTCGACGTGATGAGTGAGCAGGAAGCCAGTCAGTATTTGCAGCGTTTTGAGGAAGCTGAGCGGCGCTATCCGACGCTCGCGCACGCCCATAAGCGCAATAATGTGCATCTTTCTTTTAAGTGTCTCGACGAGTTGGCACACCACCGGATTATCTTGGACGCTGTTGAAGATCTTATCGGTGCTCATTTCTCGCTGTGGGCTACGGTTCTGTTCTGCAAGGAACCCCAAAGCCCGCATTATGTGAGCTGGCATCAGGATGCGACTTATATGGGAATGAGTGACACTGAATTCGTGACGCCTTGGTTGGCACTGACGCCCAGCACGCTGACGACGGGCTGCATGCAAATGATTCCGGGGTCACATCGGCATGCAATCCTTGAGCATGAAGATACGTATGCCGAGGACAATATACTGACGCGTGGTCAAGTGGCCAAGGGGATTGACGAGACCACCGCCATTGATCTGGTGCTCAAGCCTGGTCAAATGTCGTTGCACCATGCCAAGGTCGTTCATGGCTCAAGGCCAAATAACTCGAAGCACAGGCGAGTTGGGTTCGCCATGCAGTCGTATATGCCGCCACAGGTCGAGCAGGTTGTGGGTAGCAATCTCTGGCTGGATATTCGGGGTGTCAATGACCGTCACAATAGCCGCCGGCTGCGTCGACCTCAGTATGA
>JABJAS010000422.1 GCA_018666055.1 Halieaceae bacterium
GACAAATCGATTGAGGCCTCCCTCTTCGGCTTGTGAGTGGTAACTGCAGTTAACTAACTTAGTTCAGAGGATGTTCTCCGTATGAAGCCCACGGGAAGTTGCAGAGTAAGCGATATTTTGTGGAATTTAGCTTCATTTGGCGACATTTTTCGTTTTTTAGTCGATCTTCGTGTTTAGCGAGTGCCTTTATGGACTGGATAGCGTAAAACGACGCTTCCAACCGGTTGATCGGCGCGCTAGTGTAACTCCCCATGATTATGATGATTGATAATTACGAATCCTTTACTTGGAATGTCGTCCAATATCTTTGGGAGCTGGGTGCGGAGGTGGAGGTCTATCGCAATGATGCGTTGACACTATCAGAGATCGAGGCCAAGGCGCCCTCGGGTATTTGTATTTCTCCGGGTCCCTGTTCACCCAAAGAGGCAGGCATTTCGATGGCGGTGATTGATCACTTTGCGGGTCACATGCCGATATTGGGCATTTGCTTGGGTCAGCAGAGCATTGGCGCCGTGTATGGCGGTCAGATTATTCGCGCCCCCTCAGTCATGCACGGTAAGACCAGTCCTATTCATCACACTGGTGTCGGGGTCTTTGAGGCGCTGCCCAGTCCGTTAACGGCGACGCGTTACCACAGTCTGGTGGTTGACCCCAATACCTTGCCAGATTGTCTTGAGGTGACGGCTTGGACAGAGACGACTGATGGCGGGCAAGAAGCGATTATGGGGTTGCGTCATCGCGAGTTGGATGTGGAAGGCGTGCAATTTCACCCCGAATCGATTTTGTCCGAACACGGCCACGACATGTTGGGTCGTTTTCTAGCCCGCTGCGCCTAATCGTTTGAAGGACTGCCCATTGATGACACTGCAACAAGCCATTACTCACCTTGTCGCAGGCGAGCACCTGACCCGCGATCAGATGCGCACGGTCATGATGCAAGTGATGACAGGAGAGGCAACGCCAGCCCAAATTGGCGCCTGGTTAGTGGCATTGCGCATCAACGGCGAGACCATCGAAGAAATAGCCGGTGCGGCTGAGGTGATGCGAGAGTTAATGATCCCGGTGCAGGTCGATGACAATCATCTCATCGACTTGGTGGGCACTGGTGGTGATGGTGCAAACCTATTCAATGTCTCGACTGCGGCTACCTTTGTGGTCGCGGCTGCGGGTGGGCGGGTCGCTAAGCACGGTAACCGATCGGTCTCTAGCAGCAGCGGTTCTTCCGATGTCTTAGAGACCCTCGGCGTGAGTCTTAGCCTGACGCCGTTGCAAATTGAGCGCTGTATTAGCGAAGTGGGTCTGGGGTTTATGTTTGCGCCGGTGCACCACGGCGCCATGAAACATGCCATTGGCCCCCGACGCGAACTGGGGCTACGGACTATTTTTAATATTCTAGGCCCGCTGACGAATCCCGCGGGCGTTAAGCGCCAAGTATTGGGTGTCTACGACCCGACTTTGTGTGAGCCGCTGGCTCGTGCTCTGGATCAGTTGGGCAGCGTGCACGCGTTGGTGTTACACAGTGACGACGGCTTAGATGAGATTTCGATTGCCGCGCTCACCCATGGCGTTGAGTTGAAGGCTGGCCATATTGCACCCATTACGATTGACCCGGTTGCATTAGGCCATGGTCACAACACCCTCGATGGTTTGCAGGTCTCGACTGCCGGAGCCTCTGCGGCGTTGATTCGATCAGCACTCGATAATGATGCGTCGCAAGCCGGCCTGAAGGCGCGGTCGATGATGGCACTGAATGCGGGTGCTGGGATTTATGTTTCGGGATTGGTCGATAGCTTAGCGGAGGGCGTAGACCGTGCCGAAATGGCCCTCGCGTCAGGTGAGGCCGCAAGACAGCTCGCGCGGTTCGTGGCGTTTACGCAAGACCTGTCTCACTCAGCAGCATCGGACTCATCATTATGAATACTAAGTTGGCCGCCCCGACCGTGCTTAAGCAGATTTTTGAGCGTAAACGAGAAGAGATCATCGAGCGTCAAAAAGCGCGATCGTTGTCTCAGCTTCAGGAGATGGCTGCTCATGCATCGCCGGTTCGAGGCTTTCGACGGGCGCTGGCGCAACGGGCGGCAGCGGGTGGTGCGGCAGTCATTGCCGAGGTCAAAAAAGCCAGTCCCAGCAAGGGCGTTATTCGTGAGCATTTTGTGCCTGCCGAGCTGGCTGCAAGTTATGAGCAAGGCGGCGCCACCTGCTTGTCGGTACTGACAGACATCGACTTTTTTCAGGGGGCAGATGCTTACTTGCAGTCAGCACGAGCAGCCTGTCAGCTGCCAGTGCTGCGCAAGGATTTCACACTGGATCCCTATCAAATCTGGGAGGCTCGGGCCCTAGGTGCCGATGCCATCCTACTGATTGTCGCTTGTCTTGAATTGCCCGAGTTAAAAGCACTCTATGACTGTGCCAGTGACGCGGGCCTTGATGTATTGGTCGAGGTGCACAACGAGGCTGAACTGGATGAAGCGTTAAGTTTGGGTGGTGATCTGATTGGCATCAACAATCGAGACTTGCATACTTTTGAGACGAGTTTAGAAACGACTTATCGCTTATTAGAGCAGATCCCCGCGGGAGTGCAGGTGGTGACGGAGAGCGGCTTCAGTACGGCCTCCCAAGTCGTTGAGATGCGTGCCAGAGGCGTCCATACTTTCTTGATTGGCGAAACCTTTATGCGCGCAGCCGATCCGGGTGTGGCGCTCGCTGAATTTTTTGCTGAGGGTTAACGCGAGCCGCGATTGATCCGAGCCACTGTGAGAAGTGCGTTCCTTAGGGGTGATTAACGCGATCAATCTCGGCGAGGACACTGAACCGGTCATGCTAACGGCACAACACGGTCAGTAGCAGGTTACTAAGGCGACCCACCGAGCCGATTAACGGGGTTTATTGCGTTGGTGATTACTGCGTTGATGGCTATGGTCTTAGCGATTAGGGCTAGCGTGACATGACGATAACGATGCCACAGTCAGGCCACCAGCAACTTCTTTTGACAGTCGGCGCTTTTTGAGCGTTAAGCGGTCTTAAGATTGAGCACGAGAGGAGAGTAAACAGCATGCAAGGAACGGTGAAGTGGCTTGACGACGCAATGTTTATCGGTGAGTCGGGGTCGGGGCACAGTGTTGTCATGGACGGCCCTGAAGATTTGGGTGGGCGTAACCAATCGCTCCGCCCCATGGAGATGTTGTTGCTCGGTACAGGGGGGTGTGCGCTCTATGATGTGGTGAGCATGTTAAAAAAATCGCGGCAGCAGGTGACCGATTGCCGCGTTGAGCTCCATGCTGATCGAGCAGATGCTGTGCCCGCTGTTTTTACGGCGATGAGGCTTCACTTTGTGGTAACCGGGTGGGGGTTGCGTGAGGCGCAAGTTGAGCGCGCCGTCGCCCTCTCAGCTGAAAAGTATTGCTCGGCCTCCATCATGTTTGCCAATGCGGGGGTCACAGTGACCCACAGTCACAGTATTGAGGAGGCGACAACGCCGTCCTAACTCAGATTAGATCCAATAGGTGGTCCGCGTCATAACCTGACTGGCCACGGTCATGACGTCTTTAATCGGACGCGTAAACTCCTGGCCCCCCAGCGCTAGGGCCTCTTCGCCGTGACGCTCTTCATCCGCCAGCATTTGTTGCAAGATCAACTGTGACTTACGGTCCTCGCCCGGCAGCGATTTCAGATGCGCCCTCAAGTGTCCTGCAACACGCTCTTCAGTGGCGTGCACAAAGCCGAGACTGACTTTATCGCCCGCGGCGGCGGTGATCGCTCCGAGCGCGAAGGACGCCGCGTAGAAGAGGGGGTTGAGCCGACTTGGTCTAGCGTCTAGCTCCTGTAGCCGTGTTTCACACCAAGCAAGGTGATCCGCCTCTTCTTGTGCGGCACTCAGCAGGCTCTGTCGGGTGGCATCGGATCGCGCGGCGAGCGCTTGGCCTTGGTACAGCGCTTGGGCGCACACCTCGCCCGTATGATTCACGCGCATCAAAGCGCCTGCATGATCGCGCTCGCGCGCACTCAAGGCCGGCTCTTGATGGGCTAACGCCGGGGACGGTCGTGAGGAAGCGGGACTTTGGCTGGGCTGCCCGGTCAGTTGACGCAGTCGCTCATCGACGCCGCTGATGAGGCGATCGAGGCCCGTCAGCGAGCGCTGTTCCAATCTTCTTTTAGTTGCCATGAGTCCAGCTTAGCGATCTATCGCGCGCCAGCCAATATCTTGGCGAAAAATCATATCTTGCCAACTGATGTGATCGACACCGGCATAGGCCAATTGAATGGCGTCCTCAATGGTATTGCCCAGTGCGCTGACACACAACACGCGCCCACCGTGAGTCACGATATTGTCGTCTTGAGTCTGAGTGCCGGCATGGAACACTTTGGTGGTTGCAGGCCAAGGCGTATCGAGTCCGGTAATGGTATGGCCTTTTTCATACGCGTTGGGATAACCCCCTGCCGCTAAAACAACACCCACCGCAGGACGGGGATCCCACTGCGCCACCGCAGTATCGAGTGTCTTCTCCAGCGCAGATTGGCAATGAGACACCAAGTCGCTTTGCAGTCGCTGCAGTATGGGTTGGGTTTCGGGGTCACCAAAGCGGCAATTGAATTCTATGACGGAGGGGTTGCCATCGGAATCGATCATCAACCCCGCGTAGAGGAATCCGGTGTAGGGGTGCCCCTCTTCTGCCATTCCTTTCACGGTGGGTAGGATAACGCGCTCCATAATGCGTTGGTAGACGACGGCCGTCACAACGGGTGCAGGGGAGTAGGCCCCCATGCCGCCCGTGTTGGGGCCCGTGTCACCATCGCCGATTCGTTTATGGTCTTGGGAAGTGGCCATCGGTAGCACGTTGTTTCCATCTACCATCACGATAAAGCTGGCTTCTTCTCCCTCAAGAAAGCCCTCTATCACCACCTGCGCGCCGGCCTCACCAAATTTATTGTCCGAGAGCATATCGCGAATGGCATCCTCCGCCTCCTCAAGGGTCATCGCGACGATGACACCCTTGCCGGCGGCAAGCCCGTCGGCTTTGACGACAATAGGGGCCCCCTGCTCGCGAACATAGGCGAGTGCGGGGTCGAGC
>JABJAS010000423.1 GCA_018666055.1 Halieaceae bacterium
CATTCCCAACAACTGGACCTCGATGCCCGCGTGCAGCGCTTCGAGGCGAGATTTAACATACTCCGCCTGCCACAAGGCCAAGGGGCTCTCTCGGGTAGCAATCACGATACGTTCCGACACGTTAACTCCTCTGTTTTTCACCCTCAGTTTAGCACGAGGCGACATTTCACCGCTCTGAAACCGGGCGGAAGTGGTGGATCCACTGGTAGACTTTCATTTCGACACCAACTGAAATGACGATGCATCATGAGTGACGAACAATCAAAAGTCGGACAAGAGCTTTGGGGCGGGAGGTTTAGCGAGCCGACCGACCGCTTTGTTCAACGATTTACTGCCTCAGAGGCCTTCGATCGAGCGCTGGCAAGCTATGACATTGCCGGGTCGCGGGCGCACGCCAGCATGTTAGAAACCGTTGGCGTCCTGACAGCCGCTGAAAATACTGCGATTCAAGAAGGGTTAACGCGCGTGCTCGCCGAAATCGAAGCAGGTGCGTTTCAGTGGTCCGTTGAGCGTGAAGACGTTCATATGAATATTGAGGCACGCCTGACCGAGTTGATTGGCGATGTCGGAAAAAAATTACATACGGGGCGCTCCCGCAATGATCAGGTGGCGACCGATATGAGGCTCTATCTGCGCACTGAAATCGATATCATCTGCGAGCAACTCACCCGTCTCCAATCCGGCATTGTCGGACTGGCTGCGCAACATACCGAAACCGTCATGCCAGGCTTCACCCACCTTCAGGTGGCGCAGCCTGTCACTTTTGGCCACCACCTAATGGCATGGTTCGAAATGCTGGATCGTGATCACGGCCGGTTACTGGATTGCCGACAGCGGTTAAATCAATCACCGCTCGGTGCCGCTGCATTGGCAGGCACCACCTTTCCGATTGACAGAGAGCAGACAGCCCTCGCATTGGGCTTTTCGGGACCCACAGGCAACTCACTCGATAGCGTCGCCGATCGAGATTTCGCTATCGAGTTCTGCGCCGCTGCAGCCCTGATACTCAATCACCTTTCACGAATGTCAGAAGAACTCATTTTATGGACGTCTGCCCAGTTCGGCTTTATCAGTCTGCCCGATCGTTTCTGTACTGGGTCATCCATCATGCCGCAGAAAAAAAACCCTGATGTGCCTGAGCTGGTGCGCGGTAAATCAGGACGGACCACCGGCAATCTCGTGGCATTACTGACGCTGATGAAAGCGCAGCCGCTGGCTTACAACAAAGACAACCAGGAAGACAAAGAGGCGCTATTTGACAGCGTCAACACGCTCAACGACTGTTTGAAAGCATTTGCAGACATGGTACCTGCGATCGAAGCGCACTCAGCGGCGATGCGCAATGCAGCGCTGAAAGGCTTTGCAACTGCGACTGATCTGGCCGACTACCTAGTGCGTGCCGGAGTGGCCTTTCGCGATGCCCATGAAGTGGTCGGTAAAGCGGTTGCTCACTGCATTGATGAGGAGTGCGATCTGGCAGACTGTTCGCTGGAGACCCTGAAAACATTTCACGCTGGTATTGAACAGGATGTCTACCAAGTCCTCACACTGGAGGGCTCGATCGCGGCCCGGGATCATGTTGGGGGCACTGCACCGAACCAAGTGCGGGCAGCGATCGCATTGGCGCAAACGAAACTGAATCGCTAAGGGCTCGCGACATACCGCGCTGTCAGCATCAAAGTAATATCGGGCGCCGACTCGACCACCAGGTCCTCGCTAAAGCCCAAGTCCCACGTCCATTTTGGTGAGGTCTGCCAACGCAGCGCCATACTCAATAGCGCTGCAGGCCGGCTCAGGGCGCTGAGGTTGCCATCGCCCAATGCGCTATGCGCTATGCGCGTCAATTTGCGCCGATACCGACCACTTGTCTCGGAAAGGCCACTCCAACGATACCCCACCAAACCACAGTGAACGCTGTTGGTTCGGGCCCATCAAGTCGCTGACGCCAGCTCGAGTCATCCCGAGCTGGCCATGCCAGACGAGCGGCACGCGGCCTGAATAGTCTCCTGATACTCGCGCTAGCGCCCAGTAATCGGTGGCCCCACTTCCCAGCCAATCGGCTTCTTCTCCGGTGGCCGCTTTCATGCCCACACTGAGTGCCACTTGGGACCCCTCTTTCAGCCTCATGTTGCGACTCAGAGCCACCTTTACGTCGCCCAAACCCGATACTTTATTGTTGAGTGCTGCTTCATGGCGGGGTTGATCTAAGCGATACCGAAGCTGGTTAACGGGATAGTCTTCCCGATCCCCATTTGGCAGTCCGAAAAAGGCATGCCAGTCTGATATGAGTGGATCCATGAAGCCGCGCGAGTGTTGCACCCAAGGAAGGGTAATTTCGATATCCCAATCGGGATCGAAGGCGTACCGCAGTGACACAGACAGTACATCGGTCTGCCCATCCAGCATCAATGATTCATCGCCAGATTCCTCAACGGTAAAATGATTCGAAAGCGATTGCGACACTGTGACAACCGACCCCAGTTGCACATCGGCATCACGCTGGGTGGGTAGCCCTCGTAA
>JABJAS010000424.1 GCA_018666055.1 Halieaceae bacterium
CACTGCGCCTGCACGACGGGGATTTTACAAGCTTTTGCCGCAAGTAAAACCCTTTTTACTCTGTTTATCCCTCTTGATAAGGATCTTCAGCCCATGTAAAGACCGCCATTAACATGAATGGTCTCTCCAGTGACATACTGAGCACCATCACTGACCAAAAAAGCCACAGTCTCGGCGATATCTTCGGGCAAGCCCAAGCGCCCCAATGGAATTTGCGACTGCAACCCGGCGCGTTGCGCCTCATTTAAGGCGCGAGTCATATCGGTATCGATAAATCCTGGTGCCACGCAATTAACCGTAATAGACCGTGAACCCAGTTCTCGCGCCAATGATCGTGCCATGCCTTCTGCGCCTGCCTTGGTGGCCGCATAATTACTCTGCCCGGCATTACCCATGGAACCGACCACCGAGGTAATGTTAATCACCCTGCCCCATTTGGCTTTTGTCATGCCGCGCAGGCACCCCTTACACAGGCGGTAAAGGGCGTTCAAGTTGGTATCCACCACCGAGTGCCACTCATCTTCTTTCATGCGCATCAGGAGATTATCCTGAGTGATCCCCGCGTTGTTGACCAACACCAGTGGGTCCCCCAGTTCAGTGCGAACAGATTCTAAGCACGCCGCAATCGAATCGGGATCAGTGACATTGAGCACCCTGCCCACACCGCCCCATTCCGACAAATGAGCCGAAATACTGGCTGCCCCTTGCTCGCTGGTCGCTGTGCCCACGACCATCATGCCGCGCTGCGCCAGACTGGTGGCGATCGCCGAACCAATACCTCGACTTGCACCGGTGACCAACGCCACTTTTTGATCGGTTTGACTCATAGACTCTCTCCTGAGGCCGCCTGCAGGGTATCAATCTCTGCCAGCGGTGAGCATGCAACCGATTTATCAATGCGCTTCATGAGTCCTGAAAGCACTTTTCCGGGACCGCACTCTAGAAACCGATCGCACCCAGCCTGCAATAGGGTTGCCACGCACCGTGTCCAAATCACCGGTTCAGACACCTGCCTTACGAGGCGACGCCTAATTTCGATGGCCTTGCGGTGCGGTTGGGCATCGACATTGCTGATCACCGGCATGAGCGCATCATTCAACGCGACCGAGTGAAATGCCTCTGCCATTGCTCCAGCGGCGGGCTGCATTAAAGGGGTATGAAAAGGTGCGCTGACCGCCAGCGGCAGCACTTTTTTGGCGCCTGACGCTTTAAGCGATTCGGAGGCCGCAAGCACCGCTTGCGCGTGTCCCGCAATCACTACCTGACCCGGGGAGTTATAGTTCACCGCCCCTACAAAGGTATCTTCTGTGCAGTGGCGCAAACAGATGTCGTCGATTATTTTATCGTCTAATCCGAGCACCGCTGACATAGCGCCCTCGCCCGAGGGAACCGCTGACTGCATGGCTCTACCACGAATTTGGACCAACCTGGCTGCATCCGCCAAGGTTAATGACTCGGCAACAACGAGCGCAGAATATTCACCGAGGCTATGGCCCGCGACGAATTCGGGGGCAGAGCCCGACTCTGCTCGCCAACAGCGGTAGAGAGCGGTGCTCGCGGTCAAGATTGCCGGCTGAGTGTACTCGGTCAGGGTGAGCTGATCTTCGGGTCCGTCAGACACTAACGCCCACAAATCGTAGCCCAGTGCGTCGCTGGACTCCGCAAAGGTTTCTTGAACAACGGGATAGCGTGCAGCGATCTCCCCCAGCATCCCTACTGATTGAGAGCCCTGCCCGGGAAAAAGAAACGCCAGCCCGGCCAAGAAAGCTTACTCGTCGTCGCCAGTTTCAACGACCTTCTTCCCGCGGTAAAACCCATCGGCGCTCATATGGTGTCGGCGCCGCGTCTCACCTGACGTTTCGTCTACTGTCAAAGTTGGGCCACCAATCGCGTCATGTGACCGGCGCATGCCCCGTCTGGATCGGGTCTTTTTGTTCTTCTGTACAGCCATGATAGGCCTCCTTAAAAATATTCCAGGCACCTACGGATCATTCATCCGTGCGCATGGACCTTGTTAACTCATACGGTACTTGTTGCTGTCTAAGATTTTAACTTAGCCAGCACGGCGAAAGGACTTTCTTTGCGCCCCTCACTTTCGATACACCCTTCCTCGTTGCCCAGCGCCACTCGCTGGGCATCGGTAATACAGTCTTCAGCGTGCATCGGACTAGCGGGTAGTGCTAACAGCAGCTCTTCCTCAACAATGTCACTCAGATTAGCGGTTTCTTGCACGATCAATGGCTCGTAGCTGGACGGAAGCTGCGCTGCATCCTCATCATCCCATATGCACGCCATGACGGTCCGCGTCTCTAGCAGCTGAGTCATTTCCCCGAGGCAACGCTGGCATTCCAGCACCACCTCGGCGGTAATCTGCGCCTCAACAACGTAGCGGCCTTCCTCGTCTCGTCTAAACTCGAAGGCGGCTAAAGCGGGCGCGACCAGCCCGACGCCAGCGCTCATGAGTCGGCCAAGGTCTGTTATCGCGGCTACGCCGCTGATACTGGCCTCACGAGCGGCTAATCCCCGAAGGTCTAGCTCTCTTGGCAACGCCCCTTTTCTCATGGGCGCGGATAATACGGACGGTAATCTGCGCTGTCAAAGCTATCTGCCCCCCGTTACCATAGGACGTCTCGCAAAGGTATTTTTCACGAAAACGTCGATATGTCGTCACTTCAACTCATTTTAGCGTCCACCTCACCTTATCGTCGCAGGCTAATGGGGCGGCTGCGGGTCTCATTTAGCACGATAGACCCGGATATCGACGAGACGCTGTTGCCTGATGAGTCCGCCGTTCAACGTGCCAGCCGATTAGCGCAAAGTAAATGTGAGGCCCCCTCTGCCACCGAAGCCCTCATCATTGGTTCAGATCAGGTCGCGTGCCTAGATGACGAGATATTAAGAAAGCCTGGCTCAGCAGATAACGCCATCGCACAGCTGATGCGGTGCTCAGATCGAGCCCTAGTGTTTTGGACTGCGGTGTCAGTACGCTCGACCGTGACCGGTCTCCATAAGCAGCGGCTGGTCCCAAGCGAAGTGCAGATGCGTTCGCTGGCACTGCCAGAAGTAGAGCGCTATGTGGCAGCGGACAACCCACTCGACTGTGCGGGCAGCTTTAAATGGGAGTCGCTGGGGATTACCTTATTTCAGCGCATCAAAACAGAAGATCCCACCGCATTGGAGGGCTTACCACTGATTGCACTGTGCGATCTGCTGCGCTTTCACGGTCTATCCCTTCCGCTCAGTGCGCAGCTTATCGAGCACTGACTCGAGCTCTGGATCCAGCGGGCAAGACAGATCGTAGCGCTGGTTATTGACCTCGAACTGAATCGCCGTTGCATGCAGGAATAGCCGTTTCAGGCCAATGGCACTGGTTCGGCTCGCCGACTGGTCGTTTTGGTATTTGGTATCGCCCAGAATGGGATGGCCAATATGCTGGGTATGAACACGGATTTGGTGGGTACGGCCCGAAATTGGCTTAGCTTCTATCAGGGTCGCATCAGGAAATCGCTCAAGCACCCTCATTTCAGTTTTTGCAGGCTTACCCTCATTGGATACTTTGACCAATCG